>NZ_CDLCQJ010000016.1:0-48651 GCF_975850365.1 Candidatus Hodarchaeum mangrovi
ATTAAGGCTATCAAAGATTGTCCACTCCTTATGTTTTTGGATTCCCCGTACATCTAATAAAAGGGGCCTGTAACCATTGCGTAGTTGTTGATAAAGTACTTTAGGGGATATTTCAATCCTCAATTCAGATTGTGGCAATTTTACTCACTTTTTTTAATTAAATTGACTTTTAATAATAAAAATTTATATTTTCTTTTACGATTGTAGTTGGAAATTTCAGTTCTTACAAGGATCGCTAAAAAAATGTAAAATTTAATTCGCTGGTTGATAGAAAACAATATTTGTTCTTGAATTAAGAAGTCAAATGTAGAGGCTTAGATATTTTGATTAGAATATATGATGAAAACTCATCTGAAATATCCCTTTCATATTTTCTATTCCTGACCTTTAAAGCTCTCTATATGATTGGTTATCTCACGATCAGAATACATTTCATTTTCTCAACTTTTTGGATTTAATTTGCTTTTTTTTGTCCTTTCTGTTTTCTACAGCAGTAGGTTTCCTTTACATTAGGATAGTGGAGCTAAATTATTAATTAATCATCATTAAGACCGATCAAAAGGTTCTCCGCATTTTGGACAGAAATTTCCTTTAAAGTTAGCCCCACAAATCCCGCAGCTGACCCATCTTGATGGTGGAGGCTTCTCCTTTTCATGTGGTGAAGAGGAATATTCCCTAACATTCATTAAACCTTTTTCATCGGTAAAAAACTGTGTGTATCCACATTCAGCACAGATATAAATTTCAAGGGTTGCAGTTTTAGGAAATGCTATTGGTACAGAAAATGTATACATTCCTGGGCTAAATTTAAATGCTCCACGGATGTCAGAAGCTCCACAATTCGGACAATGCTGGACAAATCTCATGTTTAATATAATTGATTCTTTAGGTTAATATTCCTGTTGATTCCAGAAGAGTATTTGTATAGAAGTTAAATAAAGATCTTGGCTTTTATTTCTTTTTGCAATTGAAATTTAGATTTTTAAGAAATCTATTAGGTAAAGGAGGGTTTTGAATATAAATTAATTAAATAATAAATTTGGCCCCTATGATAATTATCATGGTCATACCATTCTTCCAACAATTGAAATATTTTCATCTTTTCTCCCCAAGGTGCCTTTGTGTCCTTTTCATAAGAGGAATCTTCTGCTTCTAGAATATGTTCTGAAAAATCTTCAGTGACTAGGAATTTTTCCTTAATTTCTTCTAATGAATAATGTACTCTCTCTTCTATTCGGAAAAAGACATTTCTGACCCATTGTGCTCGCACACTTAAATCAGTTTGACTACGATTTGGATCAAAACTTTGATGAATATACCGAATTTCAGAACCAAGGATATGCCGTAATATTTCGTCTATTGACCATAAATTTTCTTTTGGTCTTTTTTTAAATTCATCTTCATTAAATTGTGTCAAATTTTCCCATAATTGTTGACGATGTCTTAATATTCTTGAATAACGACCTTTCCAAATTTTTCTATATGAATCCAAATTAAAACACCTTCTTTTTTCGACAAGAAATTATCAATGAAAAAGGAATAATTTGATTGACCCGAATGAATTTTTCATTAATTTTTCTGTCGTAATATGCAAGTTCCTTAAAATTTGATTGTCGAAGCTGTTCTCTGTTAAAACCTTTTGGTTCTACAATTCTTTCAATTAGAAAACCAGAGTAAATTAGACTATTAATTAACTCTTCAAAGCGTCTATATCGTTGACCAAATGAAGCGATTTTTTGTTGATTTTCATCCTCCCAATTCCATATGTCACGTGATTCATTAAAATATGAATATATTTTCTCGAAGTTGTATTCTTCTAAGGCTTCCCATAAAACAAATTGAATTGGATGTAAAATACAGATTAGAAATTGTCCATTATTCCTTAAAATTCTAAAACTCTCATTGAAGACTTTCTGAATATCTTCTACATAACTGATTGCATGTACGGAAATAATTAGATCAAATGATTCATCTAGAAAAGTTGTGGAAAGATTTTCCATATCTTGCCTTATAAACTTTATATTCACATTTTCTCTTGAAGCAAGACCTTGAGCATAAAGTAATTGTTTTTCAGAGATATCTAATCCAGTGACAGATTTAGCTCCCCACTTTGCTAAAACAATGGATATTTGTCCTCCTCCACACCCTAATTCGAGGCAATCTTTACCTTTGACATCATCTAATAACTTCAAATGCTTTTCACTGGGAGCATAAGGACCATAATGAACATCCTCTAGAGATATAATTGTTTGAGCTTGATAATAATCGCTTAATTTATCCCAAGAAATTCTATTATCTTCATTTGACATAAATTGGCCTCTAATCTAAGATATTCGATAAAAATTAATTATCTTATTGAATTGTTTAAAGTTTTTCCCTCTAATATGTCTTGAAGGAATTTTTCAACCGTATCAAAATCATTTTTAGGCTTTTTAGATGCATCTAGGGTTTTTAGAATACCTTCTCCCTCTTCAATGAGACATGAGAGATTGCTTTTTAGTTCTGTTGTAGTTATTGAATTAATTGTAATTAATCTTTTTATCATTACATTTTTGAATAAGAAGATGAAAAAGTTCACTTTTACTAAAATATCGCGATCCTACAATCATTAATGGGAGTCCCTTCTGACCTTGAAAGAGAATGAAATATCCAAGCTCACCAAGTAAGGAAAAAATAATTTTAGCTCAAGTGGAAATTCTAGTCAATTCAATTGTTAAGCCAAAATAATATTAATAGTTCTTAAATGCTTCCATCGGATTTTTAATTAATAAAAAGAGTGATGAAAACATGATAGAAATTCTATCAATTGAGCAATATTCGCAAATATTAGATCTGTGGTATCTTACCAATTTACCATTGAAAGAAAAAGGACGTGATAGTTATTTAAGCCTTGAAAAACAACTAAATACAGGATCAATTATTATTATAGGTTATTTTTCAGAGAAAACTTTGGTAGGTGTTGTATTAATAAGTCAAGATGGGAGAAAGGGATGGATAAATCGACTCGCAGTTCATCCAAATTATCGACGACAGGGTATTGCTTCTCAATTAATCCAATATTGTGAAAATTATTTTAAAAGCCTTGATATTACCGTTTATGGAGCTCTAATTGAAGCAGATAATACCCCAAGTAAAAATTGCTTCGAGAAAAACGGATGGAGCTGTTGGCCAGAGATTCAATATTATTCAAAACGTAAAAGTGATCAGAGTTAAAATAGCTATTTTATAGATGAATAGGGAACCCGAAAGTTAATAATAATGTCATTATGATTAGGGGAATTATTCTAAGATAACCAACCTCACGTTCAAAACCCCATAAATATTCAATTGCCAAAAATAAGTAGATTATAATAAAAACAAAGGAAAAAAATTCAAGTATTATTCCGAATGTTCCTGCATAATCTGTGATGTTAAAAATCAAAAAGCGAGCTTGATCAAAAGAAACATTATAATTTAGCACATATGTTTCATAATTACTCAATTGATTTATTAGAGCTAATATAGGAAGAAAAATCACTTTAGGCGCTATTAATACTGAAATTATTTTAAGAGTCTGTAAATATTCAATCTTCAAGGGAGCATCATAAGTTATTAAGTATATAACTGTTGTATATAACAGGAATAAGATTAAGTTAAGTATCAAGTATCCAATTATACCATCACTAATTATTTCATTTTGAAGCGGTACCCATTCCATTTGTTTTACTGGATTTCCATAAACAAATCTTGGTACTGTTATAATTGTAAAGATTATTAGAATTATACTTGAAATTGTATAAAGAATGAGGAAAGGCATCCATGTATCAATACCATAACGAAGATAATTGAAAATCTTCTTGGGGAAAATAAACATTTGAAATTGATAAATTGTTCCTGAAATAGAATCTCTTTTATTAGGGACAGGAATATTTTCCTTTTGACTAACGCCCCGAAGTTGAGAAAGAGGCATTCGACATGAAGGGCAAGTTTTCTTTTCAAGATCTCCTTCAGATAGACTTTTCAGACAAACTTGACAATACTCATAATTTAGGATTGAATCAAGTTCTTTACTAGAAAAATCCAACGAATCCTGTACAAATTGAGCCAATCCATGAACTGCCGTAAAGTATTGATAAGCAGTAATTTTTTTCTCCTTATAACGAATTTTTTGCTTTTTTAACCATTTAATCCAGCTATAAGTGGTTTTCTTATATTCAATCTTTTCTGGTGTCTTTTCCAATTCATCTGTTATGAAATTAATAATTGCTTCTAGTGGTATATCATTGCTACTCATTAAAAGCCCTCATTTGACTCTATTTAGCTTGAAATTATCAGGTTTTTAAAACCTAAAATAAAATATCCCTTAAAGATTTTAATTGTGATTTTTAATTGAATAAAATGCTTTTTAGAAAAACTATATAATATTTTGTTAAGCAGCACTTATTCTTTTCTTATTTTATTCTAAATAAGAAGTTTTATTACGAATAAATACTAAAAATGTATGGAGTCATTAGATTTATGTTCCCAATCCAATTATGCGGATTAATTATTTTTTTCTGTGAAGTGGTTTCTAACATTACTTTATTCTATTTTATAGCAAAAAGATACCGAAGAACGAAACTTCTTGTAGTAGCTATTCTTTCTAGTTTATATATCGTATTTATCGCTTTTATTGCTATAGAATTACTCTTTTTCCTTATAAACTTTAATAATCCTGTCAATGCTTATCTTGATGTGGGAAATAATTTTTTTACTTCCCTTTTACCCTTTTTTGGGGGTATATCTGCTGGGATTTTTCTTCTTTTCATAGAATATTTTCGTAATGAACGAATAAATCCAATTCATATGGGTATTTATGGTGTCTTTTTAGGAGCATTTATTCTAAATCTTCTTTATCATTATATCATCCCAGAAACAGTTAATATCAGTGAATTAACTCCGCCTTTGATGACCAATGATGTGCAAGAGTTATTTTATTTTTTTCTAAGCTTTTTATTTTCTACTAATTTTCCTGCACCCTATTTTGTGGGTTATGTTGTCATTATAACTTTACATTCATTGAATCAAATAAATAAATTAATTGCTCCTCATGAAAAAATACAAAAACGTCAAATAAAGTTAATGGAATATTCGATCATTTTTTATTATCTTTTCACCCTTCTTTTAGTCGTTTCAGGCAATATTCTTAGAAACATTACACCCCCTGACGTCCAAGTTTTTTTGAAACATTTTGCTCCTCATATAACAGTTCTTTTAGGGCATTATACAATGTTTCAAGCATATGTTAAAGCTCCTATTGGATTCTTGCAATTTCAACGAAATGAAAAAATTCTTGTTATGAACCAATCAGGTATTCCTTTATTTTCATATGATTTTGAAGATTTTAATCAGGAAAAAATTTTCAGCACTCGTCTAAAAGGGGAGCAAGATCTTCTCTTATCTGGGGGAGTCTATGCGGTTCTATCGCTTTTTCGAGATATGATCCAAACAACCAATATCAAATTAATTCAATTTGAAAAGAAACAACTCATGCTGGCTTATAATGATAATTTCATTACCTTTCTTATAGTAGATAGAGTCTCTCAGTTTCTTTGGTCAGCATTAGAATCTTTTTGCCGTATGTTTAATCTAAGATATGGCAATGAAGCAGGAGAATTAACAGTGGTTCCTGTTTATATTTTTGATGATGCAGTTGAATTAGTAGCCTTAGCGTTTGGTCGAAAGTAAATTTCGGATCCTTATTTATGTTTTCCATTGATATTTAAGATTTTTACCTTCAAGAAAACTTAAAATATCAGAGACAATCATTTCAGTTTGGTGTCGGATTACATCTTGAGTATTTCCACCAAAATGAGGCATAACTGTAACATTGGGAAGTTTTAAGAAACGGTTATCTGAATCAACTGGTTCATCATCGAAAACATCGAGGCCAGCACCTGCTATCTTCTTTTTTACAAGAGCTTCATAAAGAGCATCTTCATCGATGCAAAAGGAACGAGCAAGATTAAAAAAATGCGCTGTTGGCTTCATCAATGCAAACAATTCTTTGGTAATGAGTCCTTCTGTTTCCTCTATCGGAGGAGTATGAATCGTGATCAGATCAGATTCTTTCATCAACTCTTCTAGCTCAACAGCTTGAGCTAGGGTTTCTTTAACAACTAGATGATTTGAATCTATATAAGGGTCATAATAGATTATTTTCGATCCAAAGCCAAGATGTAGACGTTTAGCTACTCTTTGGCCAATTTGGCCAAATCCTATTATCCCAATTGTCAATCCACCCAATTCAATTCCAATGAATTGGTTATAGAATTCCGCAAATCCGCTTTCATCTAATTCTGATATGTCAAACTCTCCACTTCGCAGAAATCTATCCAATTGAATAATTTTCCTTGCTTGAGATAGCATCATACCAACTGTTAAATCTGCTACTGCATCAGCATTTCTATGGGGTGTATAAATAACAGGGATTCCTTTTTCTTCAGCTGCTTCAGCATCAATATTAACAGGAGTTCCTCGAGTTGACGCAATCAATTTTAAATGGGTTTTCTCTATTACCCAAGCATCAATTTCATCAGCTTCTGTAATAATGATTTCTATGTTCTCATTATTTAATTTTAAAATTAGTTCTTCATCATCAAAAAATAACTTGCCTGTTTTCCTCCAATTTTCATATTGAACATTCAATTGAGGGTGATTTTGGAGTATTCTAAGACCATTCTCATGAAATGGAGCCGTTATTAAAACTTTCATTCATTGGATCTCCTAAAATACAGAGTTCACTCTTCAGTTCGTGACTCTTGGTAAATCTCTTTCCATCGCGGATATAATGACTCATATTCAGCATTTTCAGCTTCTTGAGGATAGAAATAAATATGTTCTCTGAAGAACTTGCAAGCTTCCTCCATATCCTTGTACACTCCAAGACCAATCATGCTTGCAATCGCTCCAGCTAGAGCTGCACCCTCAGGTTCTAATACTCTGATCTCAGAATTAAGAACATTCGATAAAATTTGGGCAAAAGCTTTTGAACGACTTAATCCTCCAACTAAATTAATTTCAGAAGAAGGAACACCAGTTAGATCGCTGATTTGTTCGTAATTTGCCCTGACAGCATAACTAAGGTTTTCAAGTAAAGCTCGAGCAAAAGAACCAATATTTATAGGATTATCAAAAGAATAAGCAATGGGAGTAAATTGATAACCCCCTCCACTAGGAATTAGCAACATTTTCTGAGCTGAGAATATTTGAGGACCTAAATCTGCAAACACTCCACCTGATCCAGGAGCTTCAGACAAAACAAGCTGTTCAAATTTTTCCCATGGATTATGAACCTCTAGAGGGGATAAAATTGATTCAATAAACCAATGGTGAATGTCTCCACCTGACCCTGCATTCGATTCAATTACCCAACGATGAAGAGGAAAAGCACCAGTCCATATATTCTGATCTGGATCAATTAAAGGTTTTTGTACGACAAATTGTAATGGCATTGTTGAACCAGCGACAACACCCATAGAATTAGGATGAATAGCTCCACATCCAATCAAAGAAGCTTGGGTATCTGCAGCACTCATAATCACGGGTATCTGGCTAGAGAATCCTAACTGTTGGCTAATTTCTGGGTTAATTGAACCAATAACCTCCCCGAATTGTAAAAGTTCAGGAAGAATCTCATGAGAAAAATTAAATTCTTCCATAATTTTATCAGACCATTTTCTTGCAGTGATATCAAATAATAGTGTTTCAGCTGCTGCAGTATCATCACTAGTATATTTTCCAGTTAAACGATAATTTACCCATCCATCTATTGTTAATAGGTGTTTAATCATATTATATTTTTCTTCTTCATTTTCTTTAAACCAGAGTAATCGTGGTAGTGCGAATAAAAATGGAGCTCCATGGCCAGTTATTCGGAAAAGTTCCTCATTAGTCATGTATTCTTCAACATCAACTTCTAATCCTCTAGCATCACGATTGGGTCCTGCATATATCTCTTTTCCTTCTTTATTGAGAAATACACACCCATGTCGTTGAGATGTTGCAGAAATTGCCTTTATTTCACGTGCTTCAACTGATGCATTCTCTAATGCTTGTTGAATACACTTTACAAGAATATTCCAAAATAGATCAGGATTGAATTCGTGACCATAAGGCTCAAGACCTTCAGGTATCAAATAATGTTGACTCCATGGAATCTTTGAAAATCCTTTAATTTTTCCTATTTCATCAATAATTACCGCTTTTCCTCCACTAGTTCCTGCATCAAGCGATAAATAATAAATATTCATTCAATTCACCTAATCCCAATCAGGAAAACGACGAAGTTTTCCTTCGAACTGCTTTGCATTTAAATAAAGTTGTAAATATTCCTCTAAAGCTCTGGTTTTTATAGCTGCTCTCTGAAAGGATTCCTCACTGACAGAAATCACTCCATGATTTTGGAGTATAAGAACCTGACTGTCCCAAAGAGCTGTTGCAACTGCTTCACCCAATTCTTTTGATCCACTTCTCTCATATGGTACAATCACTACCTCGGGAACAAGAAAAGCTAATTCTGCAGTAAAAGGTTGAAATTCAGGTGGATTTTCTAGAATTGAGACCGCTGTTGCTAAAGGAGCATGAGAATGAATAATAAAGCGGAAATCTTCATCTTCTTGATAAACACGGAGATGCATAGGCCATTCTACACTCGGTGAATAGGTAGAATGTTCCTTTACTATTTCACCATGCAGTGTCATTTGAATGAGATCTTTCGGTTCAACTAAGTCTTTTTTCAATCCTGAAGGAGTTATCCAAAATTTATCAGTTTCTTCAACAGACCGAAAACTTAAGTTTCCCCCTATATCGGTCAAGATCTTTTCTGAATAAAGCTCCTTCATTGTCTTACATAATGATTGTTTCAATAATTGATCGTCCAAATGAAAAACCTCTTTTGTAGGTATTCATTTCATCAATTTTTGAAGTTTTAATAAATCAGGCATACTTCCTTTTACTTTCAACTTTTTAGCAGTATAAGCTTTCATCCCACCTATCTCCCCAGACATGATTCCAACCCATGTTTCAGAATCAGTGGTGATTTTGACATCTGATTTTTCAGGTTCTCCTTCTTGGATCTCGCTAGGAGTACCATTTTCAATTTTGAAATAATAATGTTTTCCAATATCACTGAATTCAAACGACATTACTTTATTCCACTTTCGAAATACTTTTTGAGACTTTTCAGTTAAAAAGTTTTCACGGAGTTTGTTAACGCTATCTACATAATCTTCAGTCATTGATTTCACTTCCAAATGATTGTTGGGTTAAGAAAGGAATTATTCCTATTAAATATAGATTCTTTGAAAAGGATTGTGTCATAAAAATACAACTTTTAATTTTTACTAAAATCTTCTGTAAAGCGACAAATTATTTATATATTTGGAACAGGTCGAAAAATATTATTTTTATTATATCTGAAACTCAAGAAGGAGTATCAAGCAGATTGGAATATTCAATTAATCCTAAATCTTGCAAGTGATTTTTATTAGGTAATGAAGTCTCTAAATCCCATTTCAATTTATTATAAAAATCACGTATAATCTGATTTTCTTCTTCGACAGTAATACCTTTATTTGGGCCACTAATTGCTGTTTTAAGAAGTCGAGTAGGTAATTTGAATGCTAAAGGATTAATTCCTTCACGAATGTTGAACAAATGTTTAAGAGTAAAAATTCTTTCACCAATTATTGCAAGTTCTTTTCCTGAATAGGTTGAACCCAGAGTTAATTTTAAGAATTCAGCTATTGGGAAATTTCCCGTTACTAAAGAAAATTGACATAACCCCAGTGACGAAGTGAGTTGATTATAAAAATAAAAATTAGAGATTTGATCCTTCTTATCTAATTCAGGATACATTTCGTTATATTTAGATAATCCAATCATCAACTCCATAAATGCAGTATGTCGACCAGGAGCTGGATCTATTCGATAGGGTAAAACAAGTGTTTTAGAATAACGGGGATCATGAGCTGGAATTGGTTGATTTTGGATATGCATCGCATATTCTTCTCCCAATTCCTTTTCAACTGCTTTTAATCCTTCTGCAAACCGATCCCCAAGGCCTCTACGATGAACTATTAGCTCTAAAAAGGCCAAATAGTTTTGCGGGTGTCCCCAATCTAGGATTAAACCTTCTAAATCTTGAGCTGTTAACCGTCCTGTTTCCTGTGCCTCTATAGCATAAGCTATTAATGCACCAGCCGCGATTGTATCCACTCCCTGTCTATTACAAAAGTCATTAAGCTGAAAAATTGATCCTAGATCATCATTCAGGAGATTTGATCCCAGCATTGCTAATGTTTCATATTCAGGCTTATGGGTATCTTCAAAAGTATATCTTTCATCTGAATAACGCATTATTCCTCCACAAGCCATTGGACAGGAATGACATCCATAGCTTTTGATCTGATATTGTATTACATTATCTCCAGTTATTTTTATACTATTTTTTAACGGAAAATCCTTATGAGAACCACCCCAATTTTTTACTGGACCATCTCCTGTTTCTACTGCAATAGCCGTTCCAGCACAAGTTCCCCACTTTCTATACCCCTCTATCACTAGATTAGAAGGACTCATAGAGCCGAAGTTTTTAATCCTGAAGCGTCGAATCCATGGTGCAAATATCGTTGAAGCTTTTAAAGCAGGTTCCATTAATGAACTAATTCCTTTATTTATCCGTTTATTAACCAATTTTCTAAGCTCGGTTAATCCATCTGGGTCACTTACTGGTATATCCTTTGTTCCACTAACGACAATAGCTTTCAAATTTTTAGACCCCATGACTGCACCTAAACCACTTCTAGCCGCTATTCGTCCTTTATCGGTCACAATACCACTAATTAATACTTTATTCTCTCCAGCTAATCCTATAGAGGCAACATGTACCTTTCCATATTGATTCTGCAGTATTTCCTCAGTTTCTAAACAATCCTTCCCTTTTAAATGAGGTGAGGAAATAATCTCTACTGAATCATCAGTAATACGTAGAATACTTAGCTCTTTAGATTTTCCTTTAATTATAAGACCATCAAATCCAGATTTTCTTAATTCTGGCCCAAAACGTCCACCACAGTTAGCCTCTCCCCATGTATTAGTCAGTGGAGATTTAGATGCAACAGTAAACCGTCCAGAAAAAGGAATTCGTGTTGCACTAAATATTCCTGTAATAAAGCATAAAAAATTATCTGGAGAGAGAGGATCAACTTTAGCAGGCATATTTCTTAAGAGATAATCAATAACTATGCCATGACCACCTAAAAATTTTAAAAATTTTTCTTCACTAAATCCAATTGACTCTAATGAAACAGATTTATTTGTTAAGTCAATTATTGCAAGACGATATAATCTAGAATTAGAAATACTCAATTAATTACCATCCATTGAAGATATACAATTCAAATAGCTCTATATTTTTACTCATTTGAGGCCAAAACCCATTTGCATTAATTCCGAAAGCTTAGCGAGGAATCGAGTCGCGGGAGCTCCAAGGGACACCTCCTCATCAAACATCACAGTCATACTGAGGTATTCGCCAATGTCGACAGGGTTAGCTAGATCTCTTCGCTTCTTAAAGATTCCCCCCAATGCGAACACAACAGGATGCAAACCGATTGGGATGGCCCATCCCCCGCCTTTTCCGAACATACCTACTGCTGTGACACCAACAGTACCCATGAGACGCTTCCTTAGAAAAGGATCTGATCTAATTTTCCACCAAAAAGGCTTCTTCAGGAAGCCTGGTAAGCGAAGAAAGACACTGACTGACTCAGGAATCCCTTCACCAGCTATGAAACGTCCACTGGTTTCTAACCTCTGGACCCGACGAATTTCATCATTAATCTGCCTGAAGCTCTTCTCGTTCGCCTTCCTCACGATGTATTGAGTAGGAACCTTTTCTGAATTCACCTGCCGCTCGATTATCATGCCAACATCAACATCCTCGAAGACAATGAGCTTTATTTTTCCTTTCTTAAAGGCTTGAATTTCTCTATGCTCGCCTATGGCTTGAGCAATACATTTTATCACCCAAGCTGTGAAAGAAAGCTTCTCTCCAGTCTTTACTTCATTCTCTATGATAAACTTCCGTGCTTCTGTGACATCAATCTCAACTAGCCCATAGATACGGTTTTTCGGTGCTAGGTTGTTAAGAAGGTCTATGGGCCAAGTAGATCTGCGGGTTATTTCTCTGAAAGGAACAGTACTTCCTAATTCTTCGGGTTTCATATCTGGGTCCTGCTTTTGTGAACTCATAAACAATAAACCTCATTTCCATCCGTTAGAACCAAAATACTAGAGCACTTTGTCCCTGTTGCGTATAGGCATATTATATATAAATGTATACTAAATGTACATTAATCGTTCTATATATAAACCACAGGGTGAATCAAAGTGACCAAAAAAAGTGTGATTTCAGGGTTTGTCAAACCTAGGTTTGAAGCTGTACAGGAAGCCTTCGCTGAGAACTTTGAGCAACGAAATGAACTAGGGGCAGCCTGTTGTATTTACCACCGAGGAGAAAAAGTAGTCGACTTATGGGGTGGCATTAGAAGCGAAACTACTGGAGAACCATGGGAAGAAGATACCATGGTGATTGTTTGGTCAACTACAAAGGGATTAGCTGGATTAGCTATGGCACTTGCTCATTCACGGGGATTATTTGACTTCGATGAATGTATCTCAAAGTATTGGCCTGAATTTGCTCAAGAGGGTAAAGAGAATATCACTATTCGACAGCTACTAGCACATCAAGCGGGACTCTTTGAATTCGATGGACAAGGTGACAAGAACACGATAGCAGACCTTGATCGCCTAGCAGAGAACTTAGCACGACAAAAACCTGCATGGGAGCCAGGAACGAAGCAGGGATATCACGCTATCAGCCTTGGATACTACCAAAGCGAGCTCTTGCGCCACGTTGACCCCAATGGCCGTAGCCTAGGGCAGTACTTCCAAGATGAAATTGCTACTCCACTTGGTCTCGACTTCTACATTCGACTTCCTGAAGAAATTCCAAATTCCAGACTAGCTACCCTTCGAACTGCCAAGATTGGCCTTTTGGCGATACGAGGTATGCCATTCCGCTTGGTTCTTGCATCGATGTACAAAAATTCTACATTCCGTAGATCGCTATTTGGGAGTGACATTTCCTTGGACAAAGAACATATTTATGCTAGGAATTTCGAAGTTCCTTCAGGAGGAGGTGTGGGAACAGCCCGTGCCATTGCTCATGCATACAGCGTTTTTGCGACAGGTGGAAAGGAACTTGGAGTGCGAGAGGATACACTTCAACAATTAATGGCACCCCCCGTTGCTCCATTACAAGGATCCAGAGATCTAGCCCTAAAAGTGGAGATACCATTCTCTCTCAGTTTCACGAAACCCTCTCCAAAGACCCCCTGGGGTTCTCCTAGCTCATTTGGGATGCCAGGAACAGGAGGTTCATTTGGATTTGCGGATCCACAAGCTAAGATAGGATATGGGTATGTCCTCAATGGGATGGGTATGTCACTTACTGATCCAAGAGACCTCGCTCTACGTACAGCAATGTACCATTCAATTGGCATAACAGATCCGTACTATGAGTGAGGAGACAATCCAACACTAGGAACCAAGAGATTCAAAACGATACAAATTTTAACAAGTCTGCAAATTCTAATACTTCCTATTGTATTTTGCCTTCACATTTGAATATGAAAACTAACATACTTATAGGTACTTTGTGGTAGGTTACAGTTTCATTACTGCGTACAGAAATTGATTTCGTCTCTACCCAATCGGAACTCTTTTATATTCCTCGTGTTAGGTATCTTGGGATTCTTAATAGATCCCTAGATTCTGAAAGGATAATTATTGTGGTTAATCAGGATTCAGGGACATATTATAATCTATGATTGTATAATATTGGTGACAGTGCTAGTCATTGTCCTCCTACGTGGAGATGAAAACCAAGTTTGATTAGCAAAGCAGATCTATACCACAGGGCCAGCTAGAACATACCTAGAATAGAAAAGGAGCAAACAGAATCGTCCCAGAAAAAATCAGTAATAAACAGATTACAACCAGATAATAGAATAGGGCTATAGGGAACAATATAAGTAATTGCAAATTATATAAGTCACTACAATACAAGTGATTTAATATTATAGGACAGGGTTACAGTGATTATTAATAAAGAAATTCTAGAGGTTGTTGTTAGCATAAACAACCATCAGGAAGATCTATTCATTTGCAATATTATTTTTAGTTTTCTACTTCATTGATAGACCATTTTTGCAAAGTGTTGAAGTATTTAAAAGAGATAATTGTTTCCTTTTGAATCGCACAAAAGAGAAAAGATTCTCAGCGGTGTGCAAAGCATTAATTTTGTTGACTTCCTGATGGAAGGAATTTTCACCTCTCCCCTATCCTATAGCTATTAAGACGGTGTGAAACCTATATTTTAAATTATAACCTTTTCCTTTGTTTACAATCGATACTTTAACCTTAATACTATTGTTTTTAATTGATTATTTGTTATATCACTATTTGTGACAATATAACTTAGGATCAAGTATACTCAAGCAGTTAACATCCATTGGAGATATATAGTATAACACCAATGAATCATATATTATGAGTCTTCTCTATATGAAAGTTCTTGAAAAATCTCCTGACCAGTATGATAAAGAATTTCAAAAATTATTTCCAGAAAGCGCAGAAATATATGAATTAATATTAAAGACAATCGGGAAAACGGGAAAAGTGCTGGAGGTTGGGAGTGGAACAGGAAAACTAGCGATTCAATTGAATAAACTTGGATTAGATGTTACTGCTGTCGATACCTCGAAAGATATGATTGATTTTGCCTTAAAAGAAGTTCAATTAAATAATGTAGATGTTAAATTTATTCTGGGAGACTTTACTTCTCATATTATTTATCAGCAACTAGAAACAGAAGGACCATTTGATTTTATTATTTCTACCTTTGTCTTATCAGAACTCACACCTCTTAAACAAATACTCTTCCTTAAACAAATATTTAATCTCTTATCCCCAAAAGGACAAATTTTTATTGCAGCAGAAACATTTCCGAAGACAAGATTTGCGAAATATTTCTATAAACTAAAAATAGGTATTCTTAATCAAATTAATATTTTTCGTGAAGGGTATAGTACTTATCCTATCCTTGACTTCAAGAAAAGATTAGAATATTGGTTTCAAGGTGACTTTTTACTGGAAAAAAGGAATATTCAATTATATAATGGAACAAAAAAAGATTCTGAACCTGAAATTACACCTTTACTTTCTTTAGAAAGTCAACTGGGACGATTTCGATGGTTAAAAGTATTTTATTGTATTCTTAATGGAGTTTTAACCCGTAAAAGTATTAAACCAGGTTTATATAAAGTCGGGAATCCAAATAACCAATCTCCATTGTTGGTTACCTCAAATTACTATTGGACCGCTTCAACAGTCTCTAAAACTTTACAAAACTTTCAAATTGACTGTTATGTACTCGTTGCAGATACCAAAGGAATTAATGTTTGGTGTGCTGCTGGAGGAGGTCATTTTACCCATCATAGTATTATCGATGCACTCAGACTCTTTGATGTGGATAAATTTCTGACCCATAAAGAAATTGTTATTCCTCAACTTGCAGCAACAGGAGTTGATAGAAAAGAAATAACAAAATTCAAATGGGAACCAAAATTTGGACCAATAAGTATTAAAGAAATCCATAATTATCTGATTAATGGTCGAAAAAAATATCCTTCCCAATCCAAAATTAGATTTGATATTGTTAACAGAACATTTATGGGAACTCAACATACAATATTTCTATTAATAATGTATTTTCTCCCAATTTTCTTATTAACTGGATTTCTGGGTTTTTTAGGATTGGATCGATCATTCTTTTGGTTTAATGTGTCGTTTCAAGGTGCTATTATTGCATTATCCCAAAGTCAATTTTTTGCTTGGTTTTACCCCCTTTTCAATTATACACGATCCTTTTTCATTAAAGGACTTACTTTTGGAACAATTTCTAGCGTAGGTATCTTGTTTCTCATGACTGGTTTAAAAACCTCATATAACCTCTCCACCATTATTTTCTGGTTTCTGCTTATAATGCTCCTTGGTCTGCTCGTAAGTTTGGATTTTGCTGGACAAACACCCTATTCAAATCATTTAGAAGTCGAAGCTGATTTGATATTGTTTCTTTTACCAGCGATTCTCATAATAATCTTTTTAATAACAATGTTGATATTATTTCCTCCTATTACGCTATTATTTTAAGAAAGGTGTATATAGTGACTGCTAAAATCTTTCAAGAAAAATGCATCGGATGTACATGGTGTGTTGAGGTCTGTCCTCATCAAATAATAATTATTTCAAAAGAAAATAATAAAGCTGAGATTATAAATGCAAAATTCTGCATAGAATGTGGAGCCTGTGCATTACAATGCCCTGTTGAGGCAATTCGCTCTCATCCTATAGGTTGTGGATGTATAGGTGGAGTATTAAGAAAAAAGATTAATAAAATTTTACGAAAAGAAAACCCTAAATCTTGTTGTAATTAATTATCCAAAGAGGGAAATTATAATGGAATACAAACTATTAGGAAAGACTGGTATTCGAGTTAGTCGAATTTGTTTAGGAATGATGTCTTTTGGCGATCCCAATATATCTAAATGGACCTTGGGGATTGAAGAAGCAAAATCAATAATTTTGAAAGCAATCGATTTAGGAATTAATTTTTTTGACACAGCAAATGTCTATTCTGCTGGGAAATCAGAGGAAATAACTGGTGAGATCTTAAAGGATTATAGAGATGAAGTTGTGATTGCTACTAAAGTCTTTTTCCCCTTAAGTGGCTATAGTCGTGATCCCGAACCAAAACCAAACACTAATGGACTCTCACGCTATCATATTAGACAAGCAATCCGTGATTCGCTAAAAAGGCTACAAACTGATCACGTTGATTTATATCAAATTCATCGGTTGGATCCATCTTTACCAATTGAAGAGATTCTCATATCACTTAATCATCTAATTCAACAAGGAAAAGTCCTTCATATAGGAGCCAGCTCGATGTTTGCATGGCAGTTTACAAAAAGTCTCTGGATGGCAGAAAAATACAATTTGGAACCGTTTAAAACAATGCAAAACCATTACAACCTTTTATATAGAGAAGAAGAACGAGAAATGATTCCATTGTGTCAAGACCAAGATATTGGTCTTATTCCTTGGAGTCCCCTTGCCCGAGGATTCTTAGCTGGTAAATATCAACGTGAAGAAGAAGAGACATCAAATCGAAGTAAATATGATCGTTATTTAAAGCTGAGATATTTCAAAAAGGAAGACTTTGATATTGTTGACCGAGTTGTTGAAATCGCAAAAGAAAAAGACGTTGAACCTGCTCAAATTGCTTTAGCATGGCATTTTAGTAAAGTTTATATTACTGCACCTATTTTAGGTGCAACCAATATCAGCCATGTCGAAGATGCTGTAGAAGCGTTACAAATTAAACTTACAGACTATGATATTGTACGTTTAGAAGAGCTCTATAAACCTCAACTGATCAGTGGTCATTCCTAAGAATTATCTCTAATAAAATTATCTTTAAATGAAAAAATACTGAATCTTTTTATTAGGTAGGATTCAGTGAAGAGGCTAAAACTGATTTGGAAGAAGAACAATTTCATATGCACACAACACGTTTATTCGCTGTGTTTGTAATGATGATTGCAGCTTTTTTCTGGGGTACAACATATATAATAGTAAAAATCGGTCTTTCCTATCTTGATCCTCCTCTTCCACCCCTTGGTTTTTTATTTTTAAGGTTCTTAATAGCTTTGATAATTATTTTCATTCCTATAAGCCTTCTCAATCCTATTAATGATTTCTTTGTCTTATTAAAAACCAAATGGATTATTTTTTTGGGAGTAGTTAATGCTATTGCCTATATACTTCAGTTTTTAGGTCAAGGCGGGACTACTTCCGCCATAGCAGCTTTATTCATAAATATATATCTAATATCCACCCCATTCATTGCATGGGTGATTTTAAAAGAACAAATACCGAAAAAACTTATAGGAGCAATATTTTGTGGATTGATGGGAGTAATAATGGTTTCAACTGCAAATATATTAATCGAACCACCTCAGGATTATACAATCTTCTTTTTAAGCACGATATCGGTCTTTTTCTCGGGAATTATTTGGGGAGGATATTCTGTTATCTCTAAAAAAATAAATATTCTAGCTAATGAAACAAACTCTATTCAAATGAAAAATGCCCCTTTGATCTTTACAACCTCAAATTTCTACACAGTCTGCATAATATTTTTTTCTATGCTTTTCTTTCACCATTTACCAAATATTTCCATTTTTACATTAAATTCATGGTTAATAATTCTATATCTTGCTATATGCGGGACTTTAATTCCATTTGTTCTTATAATTTATGCTTCTCGTTCGTTGAAAGCATCAGAGATTAATCTAATCACTCTTTTAAATGTAATTGTTGGATTAATACTTGCTTCCCTCGTATTAGCAGAGGATTTTACATTGTTAAGTGTGATAGGGAGTTGTTTAATTATAATAGGCATTATTACCTCTATCAATACTAAGTAATTTGAATTTAGTTGTTTTTTTTGTTAAATAAAGCGAAGAGCTTTTATTTTTATTAATAAAGGCTCTGATTAGTGGTGTCACCATATGATATGGTCTCGCGAAGAATTACATGACCTTCAATTATCAGGAAAAATCGCTAAATTAACATTAGATCAGATTGAAGCTTATATCAAACCAGGAATTTCGATTGGGGCATTACATGATACTTTAGTTAAATTAATACAGAAACGTGGAGCTGATTTAGCTTTTCCTCCAAATATTAGCTTAGACAATTGCGCAGCGCATGATACAGCAAATATTGATGAAAAGCGAGTAATTCCTAAACGAGGCTTAATTAAAATTGATATAGGTGCTAATGTTAATGGGATGCTTTCTGATACTGCCAAAACATTTTCTACCGACGGAAAGAATGTTCGACTTATTAAAGCATCTCAGGAAGCTCTTGATAAAGCTATCGAGACATTAAAACCTGGTATCAGAATTAGTGACGTTGGATCAGTTGTACAAGAAACTATTGAACGTTTTGGATACAAGCCGATTTCAAATTTGACAGGCCATCAATTAGAAAAAGCTCGTCTTCATGCAGGAGTATCAATTCCAAGTGTCAAGGCGATGCCTTTTTCAAAGCGTACAAAAATCAAAGAAGGTATGATTCTAGCAATAGAACCGTTTGCGACTGATGGCAAAGGACTTAATTCTGGGTATGTTGATAATTTTGGTGAACCGCTGATTTTTTCTTCTAGTGGAAATCCCCGAACAGAGGTAGGAAAAATTTTAACCAAACGTTTTGAGTTATTACCTTTTTCTCTTAGGTATGCGAATCAATATTTAATTGAAAAAGAGAGTAAAGTTTCTAATCTAGCTCAAATTTTGACTCAAGACCATTTTCATGGGTACCCACCTCTTGTTGAAAAAACAGGTGGACTTGTCAGTCAGGCAGAACATTCAGTCTTGATTACTAAATCAGGTATAAAGATCTTAACTGAATGAACTATATCTTACCAGAATGATATTGCTTATAAATATGTAATAAATTCAAAGATTTGTTTTTTATAACTATTGTTCAATATAAACTTATAGGTGCTACTAAATTGTCCTCAATGAATCAAGATGAAGATCAGAAACAATCATCTAACTTGATTGGTTATCTTATTTTTCTTTGTGGCCAATGGATATCAATTTTAGGATCAAATATAGTCAATTTTGTAATTATATGGTTCTTAGCATTAACTACAGAAAGTGAATTTGTTTTAGGTCTTTCCGCTTTTCTTGGTTTTATGCCATTCATTCTTGTAACCCCCATTGCAGGAGTGTTTGTGGATAGATGGAGTAGAAAGAAAGTAATTGTTTTCGTTGACTTTATGCAGGCATTCTTTACATTAATCCTGATAGCTGCCTTTATATCAAATCTCTTCACTGATATTCAGCTTGTACTCATTCTTCTTTCCTTGAATTTTATTAGAGGAATCTTTGGGGCATTTCACACTTCAGCAACTGATACCCTTCTACCAATCATGGTTCCACGGGATCAACTAAGTCGAATAAATGGTATGAATTACTTTGTTAATGCTGGAATAAATATTATTGGTCCAATTATCGCTCCTATATTACTTGAGATTTTTCCAGATATTACTCAAATACTCTGGCTAGATGTTATTACCTTTCTTCTAGCTATTGTACCAACATTATTAATAACTATACCAAAAATTATTAAGAAAGTTGAAAAAATTGAAAAACCTTCTTTCGGACACGAATTCATCGAAGGAATTCGATTCATAATTAAAACACCTGGATTATTCCCTCTTCTCTTTGTTTTTGCAGGTGCAAATTTCTTTTTGACTCCACTCTTCACTCAACTTGCTTTTTTCATCAAATTCATCCATGGAGGTCAGGCTCAAGATTTCGGATTTATAGCAGCTTTACAGCAAACAGGTCTGCTTATTGGTTCATTCATTATGACATTCTGGAAAGGCTTCAAGAATCATGCTTTAGGTGTTGCATTTGGATTGTTTTTAGGCTACTTAGGACTAGTTATAATGCTTCTAGCTCCTATTGGTTTTTTCCTAATATTAGGTATTGGAATTTTTATTACAGGATTTGTATTACCAGTTGCTAATGTCTCAAGTGAGGCAATCTGGGGAGCTACTGTTCCACGAGAAGTATTAGGCCGCGTTTATGCGGTTCGTCGGACATTGGCACAATTTAGTGCACCTGTTTCAATGCTCCTCTCTGGAATTTTTGCAGAATTATATGGTTTAACCATCATTCTCTGGGTAGCTTCGATATTGGGACTAACTGTCTTAGGATTCACATGGTTTTTCACTCCACTACCAGAAGTCGAGAAACGTATCAGTATACAGAGATCAAATACTAAAGATGCTTAAGCTTGTATTCGATTGGTTTTATATTTTAATTGACTTTCAAGAATATCTAGGAGAGAAAGACAGGAAAAATAACGTATACTAGGATCTTTCTCAATCTGTGGATCAATCAACTTGAATAGCTCTGGAACGATACTAGGATTGCTACGATATCCTAAGGCTTCTGCTGCTAATTCACGTACGCTATAAATCTTCTCTATTTGAATTGCTTGAACTAAAAACTGATCTATCTTGATATCGCTATTTGGGATATGACCCAAAGCATGAGCAGAGGCTGCTCGTACGGTATTTGCTGGATCATGAAGAAGGTGATGAATTAACCTTTCTAAGATCGGATTTAGACTAAATGACTCATCTAAGTCGTCTATTTTGTTGATAAATACTCTAAATGCTTCTATTATTTGTTGACGGACTTCAAGGCGATCAGAATGCAATAGAGAAAACATTAAATCTAGATCAGAATATTCAATCCAATTAGTTAAAATCTCAAGATAATTCAAGTTTAATAATAAATCTCTACTATTCTTTATTCTATCTAGAATATGATTCTTAAAAATTCTTTGGTCTAACTGTGATATAGCCCATGTGGCTTGTCTTTTGACCCATGGATCTGATTCTTTTTCTAAACATTCTAATAGAGCCTCAAAACTTAAGTTTTCCTTTAAATTTCCTAGAAATGTGCAAATAGAAGCTTTAAGTGAAAAAGAAATTGATAGTTGAAGATTTTTAAGAATTAACGGCAAATATTTTGACAAAAACTCTATATCTTTCTTTAACAACGGTATAAAGCTTTCTAATCCCTCTAAGATGGACTCTTTTAAGGAGGATGATTGAATTTTGAAATACAGATCTATCAAGCAAGCCATTGATTCTTCATAGCTATTCAATTGTGCAAGTAAGGAGATAATATTCTCCTTTACTTTGAAATCAACTTCTTGAGAAAGACAGGTTTGACATAATCGCTGCATTAATTTACCTCTTTCGGTCTCATCAAGATAAAGTTGCTGAATTGACCATGCACTAACAGACCTGACGTATGAATCTTCATCAATTAATCCTTTTAATAGAGATGAAAGAGCTTCTTGACTTTTAATTATACCTAGTGCCTCAGCAGATGCTTCTCTTACTGAAAAACTAACATCAGTCTCCAGACTTTCAGCTAAATCTCCTAACGCTTCATAAACTTTTAAGATTCCTAGTGCTTCTGCAGCTGCTGCTCTAATTTTAGAATTACTATCAAATTTTAATCGTTCTATCAAAATTGGATATAAATCATATAAATTCTTCTTTCCTATTAATTTAACTGCTTTTAACCGAATCGCTGGATGTTTTTCTGTCTCAACGATAACGTCGAGACTATTATTAACTTCAGTGGTCTCTAACCACTCAAAAGAGTCTAAGGCTCGTTTACGAAGGCCGATATCTTCATAAGATGAACTGATTAATGTTAATAGAAGGTGTTCTAATTGTTTTGAGATTTTTTTTGCTTTTTTAGAATAGAACTGTAAACCCTCAATAATTCCCTTCTTTATCTTTTCATTATATCGATTTATATTCCATTGATGAAGAAAAATATCTTCCACAATTGGAAAAGGAAAATTTCCTAGTAATTCTAAATAAGTTGGTAATTTTTCTCTAATATTGATTTGTTGTTGAATTTCGGTAAAAAGTTCTTCTTCATTTGGGATTATACCAGATAATGTCTTATTTAATGAACTTTTAATTGAGTTGATCACATCAGGATCTTCCTCCCTTCTTAGCCATTGCAATAACTCATTAGAGATTACAGTTTTTCCAGTAAAGTTATTTGCAAGAATTATTCTTTGAATTTTATTATTTGAGTATGTTAAAGGAATCAGCTTCTCCGGAAATATAGCAGCCAATCGTGTTATAAGTAATGATACAATTTGATGATCAGGATCAACTTCAATAAGGTTTATTAATGAATTTTGGATTAAATTAACATCTAACGTTTTTTTCATCAGTTATAAACCCTGAGACATTCATAATGGTGCGTTTAATAAAATTCTTGTCCTATAAACTTTAAAATCTAGATTATAATGATAATCTTACTCTAAACAAGATTCAACGATTATAAAGAATCATTCGTTTGCTCTATCTGAGATTGAGCATGCTCTAAAGCATCAATAGTATACTATTCGGCTTTAGTTGAGCATTCAGAGCTTGGATGTTAGCCTCAATGATTAAGTGAGATTGAAAAACAAATGAAAACACCCCAATTTAACCCATTTCGCTCTCCTCATCGACCTTTAGTCATGGGACATCGAGGTGATCAAACAGTTTCTCCTGAAAATACTTTATTAGCTTTAAAAAATGCTGCTCTGTTAGAACTAGATGTTATTGAAACAGACATTCGTATGACTAAAGATAATGAATTAATATTATTTCATGATGAAACTTTGGATCGAACGACTAATAAAACGGGCCCTGTGAAGAATTACACCCTAGATGAACTCAATCAGGTAGATTTAGGTTATTCATTCACATTAGATGGTGGAAAGTCTTTTCCTGCTCGTGGTCAAAATTGGAAAGTTGTTACTCTCCGTCAAGCATTTGATTTATTCCCTAAAATGCATTTTAATTTAGATATAAAAGATGTTGATCCTATTGCTCCAGAGCTTCTAGCGAAAATAATAATAGAATATTCTCGTGAGGATTCGATATTAGTGGGATCATTTCATCATTTTCAAATAAAAAAGTTCAGAAAAATCCTTCCACATGTTCATACGTCAGCATCACCTCAAGAAGTCAGAAGATTTTTAACTTTTCAAACACTATTTCTGGAGAGAATAATTACTCCGAGATATTCTGCATTTCAAGTCCCTATCATTCATCAAAATCGCACGATTGTGACAAAACGATTTGTAAGAGCTGCACATGCCAAAAATATTGCAGTTCATGTTTGGGTTGTTAATGACCGGCTATCATTCGAATATTTAATTCAACTCGGTGTTGATGGGATTTTTACTGACGATCCTTGGCTTCTCTTGGAAGTACTACAGGAAAAAGAATTAATTTGAGGTTTTAAATGGAGCATCCTACACCTGATGATCAGAAAGTATTAAAACACTTAACGCAAATTCTATTCTTCCCTTCTTGGTCAAAATTAATAGGTTCAGAATATTATTTGGGTTCTTATTTAAATCAACCAGTTATTGAAATATTAAAGGATAATGTTGTGTTTTTACCCGATCAAATACTAACAGGCGAAGAAGAAGATTCTGAAGAAGCTTTTGTTGTTTTAACTGGAGTTGGTCTTTATTATACCCAATTTCGTGTCACTCCTAAAATGATTAACACTGATTTTCGAGAATTGACATGTCTTTTAATTTCATTAGATGATTATGAAAAAGCTCAAGATATATCAACTTCAATCATTAATTCTGAAAATCTCCGTATGACTGAATTGATGATTTCCATTCCATTTGCACTTATTTTGGCACGACAAACCACTCAAATGTTTATGAGAGGGGTCATTGCACGGAATGTAGTTCATCCATACAAAGATTGTTTTGATGAGTTAGTTCGAATGTGTAACAATCCAAACACTCTTTCCTCTGAAAATGGATATAAATTACTTTCAGGAGGGGGAAAATTTACTAATCATCTTTTAACAGAAAAAATTTTAGATAGATATTCTCAAGTCACTGCAGGTTTGAAAGCAGTTGAAACCTCAGCTAATATAATTTTAGATTCTCTTCAATTAACGGAAAGTAGGATAAGATTAGCAATTTTTGAAAAAATAAGGTTAATCAAACGTGATTTTGTTGATGTTGGGTATCCCAGACTAATGGATTGGACGCCTTGATAAAAAAGTCCATAATTGTTTAAGACAGCTTAATTATTGAAAATCACTCATTCTTAATAAAACAGATTTCATTCTTATTTATCAAAGAATTCTCAATCCTCGATTTAGATTTTCGGTTATTATGACTACGTTTCCCTAGACAGGTATAGGAACTATTATCTTTATATAGGATAAAGGCAATTTAGTGTCATTAGTTGAATCATGCAATTAGCTAAACTTAGTCTTAGAAACTTTAGAAGCATCGCCAACCTCTCTCTAAGTGATCTAAAGAGTTTAAATTGTTTTATAGGTCCCCATAATTCAGGTAAGAGTAATTTATTGGAAGGTATTTCTGTTTTTTGGGATGGAGCTTTTCGTGCTGAAAATCAGCTACAATTCCCACAAGAAGAAGTCATTTCAAGTTATAATTTTGAAAATCTCCTCTCATATTTTGGAGATTCCAAATCCATATCTGGAGAATTTCATCTAAGAGTAAATGATGACATTCAATCATGGCAAGATAATGAAATTCTACGTAATATTTTTGTTGAAACTGCGAAATTTTATCGTTATTCTCAAGCAAATCAAATTTTTGATGAATTTTTAGATCTATTAACCCAGATCACTTCACATGGAGAAATAAGTCATTTTGTATTTAATTTGTCCTTGCAAAAAGAATTATATACCATACTAGAAAAAAAGATCTATCTCCAACTCCGAAATGGAGAAAAGATTCCTTTTCCCGAGGAAAAAGTAGCCCCTGAAATCATTCAAGAGTTCTTTTCACGAGCATTCTTTAGCTACTTTCAAACAGATTCCGATTTCAATAGATCTCTCCATACGAATTTATTAAATTTACTACATGAAAAGAATTATCAAATACTATCTTTAATTGAAGAATTTCTTCAGGATGTCCTCTCTCAAAGATTTCATTTTGAACTTGGGGCACGAACACGGAATAACCATCAAATAATTGATGTTACTATAGAAAATGCTTTTACAAATCCGCTGTGGAAAATTTCATCCAGTACAAAACGGATAATTTCTCTTGCTTGGCTTCTAACTTGCAGTCCTATAGGTAGAATTGTTATTGTTGATGAGCCCTCCTTATTTCTCCATCCACGCGGGGAAAGAGCTCTTGCAAGGAAACTTGAACAATTCTCTCGGAATCACCAAATATTCTTCTCAACTCACTCCACACGGCTTTTAATTGGTCACGCATATCTAGTTGATCTTCACAATGGGTGGACTCGCATTAGACCTATAAAGGGAGAAAAAACCATGAAAAAGGTTGTTAATATCCTAGGGATCCAACCTTCTGATTCCTTTGGATCTGATGTGGTAGTTTTTGTTGAAGGACGAACAGATGAACGAGTTTATCGAGTGTTTGAAGATATAATAATAGGTTCTGGAATACGAGCAGCAAAAAATCGTGTAAGTTTTATTCCTGTTGGGGGATGGACTAATATGAAATTTGTCATTTCTATAGAACTCTTGAAGAGTAAATTTGTTCGTTCCCGAGCTGTTGCAATCACTGATGGAGATATATTAAATTCTGATAATTATGATAGAGTTCGAAATAACTGGGAGATGGTTTTCCCAAAAAATACCTTCTTTTCTCTTACTGAAGAAAGTATTGAATCATTATTCCTTAATAATAGCGTTATTTTTCCACGATGTTTCACTAATTCTGATTCTATTACTATAGATCAGCTTAATGAATACATCCAAAAACGAAGAAATCGTGGGATTCCTGATAAAGCTATTTTAATTGAATTATTAGAAATATATTACGGTAAACGCTATAGAGTACCATTAGCAGAAGCTCTTGCCAAGAAATTTACAAAAGAAGAAATCCCAAAGGATCTTCAAAATTTTTTTATCTCACAGATATTGTCATAGCTATATAAAAAGATTAAATGCTGTAATTTTGGTAATGTCTTTATTTATTAAAAACTATTTTATCTAAAATCCAAGATAATTTTACAGAACTAAACCAAATCTCTATTTTAGCATTTCAATTTGACCAAAATCACGGTTCAATGTAAATTCACTTAAAATCTCCAAATCTAGAGGAGTTGTCTTATCTAATATCAGTCTAGCCAAGACATCACCTAAGCCAGGGCCTATCATATAACCTTGTCCACACATACCTACTGCTAATAACATACCCTCGATATTTTCTACCTTTCCTACAATTGGTGAACCATCAGGTGTCATAGGATATAAACCACGCCATGTTCGTCGGATTTTAATATTTTTTAATCGAGGTAAGAGGTGAATCATTCTTTTTGCTATTTGAGGTAGAAAAGAACTAGTTTCTCTCCTATCGGTTCCGAGTATAGAAGGGTCTGGAGTCAAACAAAATATGATTTGTCCTTCCTTATTTTGATAAAAATAAAAATTCTTAGAATTTCCCCATTTAGAATCGATAGCAGGTCTAATATCTACTACCATAGGGGAAAAAAAGTACTGGACAGGTTCAGTGATTCCAGCTTCATGAGAATCAGGAACGACTGGAATATCTAATCCTATAGGACGCATTATTTCCGAAGCTTCTCCACCAGCTGCATTTAAAACTATCGAGGTTTGATATTTTCCTTTATTTGTCCTAATTCCTGTAATTTTTCTTTCTTGAAGGAGGATTTCTTGTACGTGTTCTTTGAAATGAAACTCTGCATCAAGTTCTAGAGCTCTTCGATAAAAAGCATGTACTGAAAGTAGTGGAGAAGCATTTCCATCTTCAGGGGAAAATGTTCCTCCCCGAAGGTTTTCAATATTAATGCCAGGTACTAATTCTTTTATTTTTTCAGGAGTAATAAAATCAATATTCAGACCATAATTCTTTTGTAGTTCTACAGTCTGTTTTAATAAACGTTCATGTTCAGGTGTATAAGCAACAAAGGTGTATCCACCTTGGATCCATTGAATATCATCCCCATATTTTTCTTCCCATGTACTGAAAATTTCAATAGAACGTTGACAGACCTTGATTTTACTTTTTTGAGAATGAGTAGCACGAATCCCCCCAATGGCATGTTTGTTATCCGCTTGTCCAACTGAGGCATTTTTCTCAATAACTAAGGTCTTTAGACCGTTGTTTACGAATGAAAGGGCAGCTGGTACCCCAACACTTCCAGCACCAATAATTATAACATCATAGATCATTAATTTTTCCCTCCGTGTGATTTTGTAAAATCTCCCATAGGAACTTCAACAAAAAGTGGGCGTAAGGTGCCTGGTGTATAGTTATCCAGAGAAATTCCCTCCTCTGTAAACAGACGCTCAATTAAACTAGAACATGTTTTGCCACCACAAGCTCCCATTTGAACCCGTGTCAATGTTTTGAGCTCATTAACATCAGTAACGCCTGTTTTTATCCATTTTCGTATATCTCCTGCAGTAACCCTTTCACAACGACAAATAATTGCTTCATCTGGATAAGTAGGTTTGTGAAATATATCCATAGGTTCAATTTTTGTATCAGCTTGTAACCTAAGATTAACTGCAAGTTTAGCAATTTTATTTGGTAATTTTATTGTAATTAGCTGCGTTCGAGGAAATTCTTTTAAAATTCGTACCCTTTCTACAGGAAACTGTCCTAATAATCCCTCATCCCCCATTACAGTTACTAATTTTCCCTTCTGAAGTTTTGTGGTTGCTATTTCAAAAGGGAATGTGACAAACGGATTATCCTTATCTTTTCGATAATCAAGGAGGGTAATAGCTAAGCCTGGACACACAGCTATGCAACGTTCACAGCCTATACACTCTTTTTCTCCTTTGAAATAAGGTAAATGTGTTATTAAATCATCCTCTGTATGTATTTGATCCTGTGGGCACACACTTGCACATGGATTACATGGTATTTCTTGATCACAATGAAATAATGGAAAGATATCAGCCTTAACATCAGGCAGAGGTCGATTAATAGGAGGAGGAGGGTGTATTTTCATCAAATTTGCTTTTGCTTCTAGCACCATTAAATCTTCGGTTGTTTTAATTCCCATTTCATTTAGAAGACGAATTGCTTCAACACGTCCAGTAAAGATTGCAGCACTTGCTTCGGCTATCTCTTGTGCATCCCCTGCTACTACTGCTTTAAATCCAAAAATTCCAGCTTTTTTATAAAATTCATCAACTGGGGAAAGACCAACAGCAATTAGGATTGTATCGCATTCAAAAGTTTGTTCTGTACCTTTAATGACCTTCCACTTATCATCCAATTGGCCTATTGTTACACTTTCGACACTATTGATCCCATTTGCAGCTATAATAGTATGGTTTGTGTAAATTGGTACTCCCAGACGTCTCAGCTTATTTTCATGAACTTTATAACCTCCACATCTTGGAAGAGCTTCAACAAGACCAACAACGTTAATATTAGCTTGAATAGCATGGTATCCAGCTATTAATCCCACATTCCCACCTCCTACAATAAAGACTTTTTCGGATGGTTTCACTAAATCTCGATTTACTAGAGTTTGAAAAGCCCCTGCTCCATATACTCCAGGTAATGTGTCTCCTGGAAATGCAAGCATTTTTTCACGTGCTCCTGTAGCCACAAAAATATATTTAGGTTTAATCAAAGCATAAACCTGTGAATCTTTCCACACTCCAACCAGTCCATCTGAAAAAACTCCAATAGCAATACTATTTAACCAAATATCTATTAATTTATGATTTTGTACTTGTTTCCCTAAAATTTCTGCTATTTCAATCCCCCGTTTTCCAGCATAAACATCCTCTTGAGATCCAAAAAATTTATGCGTTTGTAGTATTAATTTTCCTCCAAGACGATGTTTATCATCTATTAATAATACTTTTACGCCATAATCAGTAAATATTTTAGAGGCTGAAAGTCCTGATGGCCCTGCACCTATTACTAAAACTTCAGTTTCATAAATTAAAGGATCACCCACACCCTTAACTTGATCATCCTCAGGTAAAGCAGGTAACCCAATACATGGTTCAATTTCCATATTAGGTCTTAATACCGTCATACATGCTTTTACAGGACGACCATTAACTATCACGGTACATTGTGCGCATTGTCCATTTGCACAGAATATCCCTTGGGGACTATTATCCTTTGGATGATTTCCAAATACTTTTATTCCATGAGAAAAAAGAACAGAAGAAATTACCTTACCCTCTTCTCCTATCAAGGTCTTACCCTTCCAAGTGAATTCAATATGCTGTAATTTTGGAATGTTAAGAATTGGATGTTGAGTAATTCGATATTTCATTAAAGTTCCTCAATAAATCATCATCAGTCAAGAAAGAAGTCAAGATTTAGGATGAATCTAGGGAAGAAGAAAGATATTTAAGTAATCTGACTTGAAACCAATCGTATCCAACGTTGTTTACTTTTATATTTGAATTTCTTTATGGTATTTTTGGTAATATTCGTATAGATGAATGTAATTTCATAGTGATATTGACTTCCAAAAGATTAAACCACTATCTTCTCTCAAGATGAAAAACAAATTAGTAAGTGAAAATATGTTGAGGAAGAAAAAATGGTAATTACTCCAGATACACAGACTGCATTAGACATTCTTCGTGTATGGCCTGAGGATTTTAAATGGTATCTAATACCTATTTTTGCTCTCGTTATCTATGTCTATTTTAGTGAAATAGAAAAAGGAAATTGGAACCGCGTATTTGCAGGATTAGCATTTTGGGGAATGGATTGGCTTAATGAAATTGCTAACGCTTTAATCCTTGTTTTCACTCAGGAATCAGCCTTATGGACTTGTGGAGGAGAAACAGGATTCCTGATTTTTGTTGGATTAAATATTGAAATTTCATTAATGTTTGCTATGGCTGGTGTTGCCTTTGTAAAGGTACTTCCAGAGGATCGAAACCTTAAATTTTTTGGTTTAATACCTAATAGATGGGGATTAGCAATTGGAAATGCAATATTTTGCGTATTTGTTGAGTTAATCCTCAATTATGCTGGAGGATTACTTTGGCATTATCCTTTTTGGAATAATCCCTTGCTTGGTTTTCAATATATTCTGAGCTGGATCCCTATTGTTATTTTTGGTTATTTACATTTCATGATAGTCTGTTTCTGGGTCCATGATATGAAATCGCAAAAAAATCAAATTATTGCTGTTTCAGTTATTTATACTATTGCTATAAGCGCAGTAATCCTTTTTGGTATTGTTTTAAAACTACCATATTTCTAACTTTTTATTTATTCTCAAATTTTGAGTAGAATGTTCGCTCTTTACTGAAATGGTGGTAATTAATCTAATGATCTGTAAAACCTTCTGGATTATGAAAATCTTCAGTAGAAAGATACAATCAAATCATAAGTTTCGGGTATATATCACCCTATATTCTGGAATTGTGTAGAAATCAAAAATTAAGCTTAAAGAACATTAAACTTAAAACCTAAAAATAGATCGTACAAAAAAAAGTGATTTATATGACCTTTGAGAATCTTCATTATCCTGAAGCTCCAAAAATTATTGATAAGCTTCCAGGAAAAAAAGCGCGAGATATACTCAAAAAACAATATGAAATTGAAGGTAAAGCTGTCTCTTACCCAAAAGCTATTCCATTAGTAATTGGTGAAGGTAGAGGAGCAACTATTAAGGATAGCGATGGTAATATCTTTATTGATTTTTTTGCAGGGGCTGGAGTGGTTGCATTAGGCCACTGTAATCCAATTATAATAAAAGCAGTAGAAGAACAACAAAAAAAGATAACACACACACTAGATTTTCCTACCGAAATACGTATCAGACTAGTTGAGAAAATTCGTGGAATTTTACCTGATAAACTTAGAGATAAAATGAGAATTCAATTTGGGGGACCCACAGGTTCAGATGCTGTGGAAATGGCAATCAAATTTGCTAAATGTATGACTCAACGAAGAGCTTTTATCTCATTTGAAGGAGCGTACCATGGCATGACATCAGGAGCTCTCTCATTAACCTCAGGAAGATTTTGGAAGGAACAATATTTACCATTACTCTCAGAAATACATTTTCTTCCCTATGCTTATTGTTATAGATGTCCTTTCCAAAGGATACCAGACACTTGTGAGAGAATTTGTGCTCAATATTATGATTATAAACTGAATGATCCTCATTCAGGTGTTACCCAACCTGCAGGTACAATAATCGAGCCAATTCAAGGTGAAGGAGGATCTATTATCCCACCAAAAGGATTTATTAAACAAATTCAAGAAATAAGTCAGAATTATGATATCCCAATCATTTTTGATGAGATACAATCAGGTTTCAATAGAACTGGTAAATTTTTTTCATTTGAGCATGATGGAGCAGTACCTGACATCATAACAATGTCTAAAGCTCTGGGGGGTGGTTTCCCATTGTCAGCAATAGCATATAGGGAAGAATTTGATGAAAAGGAAAAATGGGTTAAAGGAGCTCATATCGGAACTTTTAGAGGAAATGTCTCAGCTATGGCTGCAGGTGTTGCAACTATTGATTTCATGATTGATTATAATCTATCCGAACATGTTAAAAAATTAGGAACCTACATGGTACAATCATTGAAAGATTTAGAGAGAAATTCAGACATTATCGGTGAGGTTCGAGGAAAAGGGTTAATGATAGGGCTAGAAGTAGTAGTTAATAAGGAAACCAAACAACCTTCGGAAGAGCTAGCTAGACAGATTAGAACAGAAGCATTCAACCGAGGAGTATTAGTAGAAATAGGTGGCCATTATAACAATGTAGTACGGTTACTGCCACCATTAGTAATAACACAAGATCTAGCAGAGAAAGGGATTGAAATTTTAAAAACAACTATTGAAATGGTTCAGAATACTTCTAACTATGTGTAAAAGATCTAATTAATCGAATATAAAATTCTGTCGCTTTAATTAACTGATTTATAGCCACTTGGTCTTCTGGAGTATGTGCATGTTCTTCTTTTCCTGGGCCAAATCCTATTGTTGGAATATTAAAAATACCTTTGGTTGCTGCTCCATTTGTAGAAAAAGGCCAATATTTCAATTTAGGTTCTTCTTGGAATTGTTCACGATAAACCCCCATTGCCTGTTGAACGAAAGGATGCTTTTGATCCATTATCCAAGAGGGATAATAGGATTTAAAAGTAAATTTTTTTCTTGAATTTAACTGTACAGTATATTCAGGAATAAATATACGAGTCTGAATAGTTTTAAAGGATTCTAAGTTCTTTAATTGTTCAATTGCAGTAATATCAGATTCATTAGAAACCAATCGTCGATCAACATATATGATTGCTTTATCAGGGGTTGCATTAATATTAGGACTACTTGACTCTATTGCTGTGACACTTATTTGAGCTTTTCCTAACAGAGGATCTATGTGAAGATTCTTCTGAAGTTTTCTTATGTCCTCAATAATAGGGAGTAGGTTATAAATGGCATTAATACCTTGGTCAGGATTAGCTCCATGGGCCGAAATTCCATCAGTTGTTATTTTTAGATCAACACGTCCTTTTTGACCGATAGCAATCTGAAGATTCGAAGGTTCTGTTAATATAACTTTATCTGGTTTAATTCTTTCCACTTCAATTAAATGTTGCCAATTAAGTCCTTCATGTTCTTCTTCTCTTACTGAACCTACGAAAATTATCTGCAAATTGTCAGGAATACCAATTTCAGTCAAAATTTTTAATGCATAAAGAGTGGTAGCAAGACCTCCTTTTTGATCTGAAGCACCTCTTCCATAAATTATTTCATTCTCAATTTTTCCATTAAACGGCTCATGTTTCCAATTTTCAGGATTCCCCACATCAACCGTATCCATATGACTATCAAAGGCAATAATTTGCGATCCATTTCCTAAACTCCCATAAAGATTACCTATTGCATCAATAGTAATATCATCAAAGCCAATATGCTCCATTTCACCTTTGATAAGTTTTCTAACATCATCTTCCTTTCCAGGCGGTGAAGGTATACTTATTAGCTCTTGAGTAAATTTAATCAGCTTATCTTTCTTTTCATTAACTAAAAAATTAATTTTATTATTCATAATACCGTCTCAAATAAAGGATTTTTGATTAGAAGTATTATGTTCTAGTTGAAAAAATTTTAGATAAAATTTTCTTTTCAATAATTTTCATGACTGCTTACTTGATTTAAAATTACTGATAAGTGTGAACATTCCGAATTTCAAATCTAAAAATACATATTAGACTCTTTAGTTTGTTTTATCATGAAAAAATTGAGTAGCTATTTTTATTTGGTTATTTTATTAGGAATTACCCTATTTTCTCTTATTTTATTTTCTCAATCTTCCCAATTTCAACTTAAAGGTGAATATCTGCCTTCAGTAAAGTTTGAACTTATGAAAGTATTTTCCAACCTTACATTCACGAAGCCTTTAGGCCTTTATTCCGACACAAAAGATTTTTTATACGTTGTTGAACAAGAAGGATTAATTAAAAAATTTAAAAATCAGTATAATACCTCATCCACAGAGATTTTTATCGATTTACGTGATAAAGTCCTTTTGGGAGGGGAACAGGGACTACTTGGATTTGCATTTCATCCACAATTTCTATCAAATGGTCAATTTTTCGTGGATTACACCGCTGATAACCCTAGAAGAACTATTATATCTCGTTTTAGTCTTTTAGACACACAATCTGTAAACTATAGCTCTGAGATGATAATTTTGGAAGTTCCTCAACCATTTAACAATCATAATGGAGGACAAATCGCTTTTGGGCCCGATGGATATCTTTACATAGCTTTAGGAGATGGTGGAAGTGGAGGGGATCCATATAATCATGGTCAAAATCGTTCAACGTTATTAGGATCAATTTTACGATTAGATGTGAATTCAAAGACATTAGCTACAAATTATACAATTCCTCCAGATAATCCTTTTGTTGGGAATTTATTAGGATATAGAGAAGAAATATTTGCATATGGATTGCGAAATCCTTGGCGTTTTAGCTTTGATTCCTTTTCAGGAACCTTATGGGCAGCAGATGTGGGGCAGAATATGTGGGAAGAAATTAATATCGTTGAAAAAGGGAAAAATTATGGATGGAGAATAACAGAAGGATTTGAATGTTATAACCCTTCAGTCGATTGTAACCGTGCTGACTTAATTGACCCTATCTTTGCTTATGGACATGACCTAGGAGCTTCCATCACAGGTGGATTTATATATCGAGGATTGGAACTCTCAGTTCTCTTTGGATATTATCTTTATGCAGATTTTATATCAGGAGTTATTTGGGCTTTGAAATTAACAAATGGAATAGAAAATTATATTCTAGTTGATACTCCATTAAATATTGCTTCTTTTGGTTTAGATAAATCAAATGAATTTTATCTTTGTGCATTTGATGGGTATATCTACAAGCTGATTTATGAGCATTCATCATCAAATTTGACTACTAGTTCTGCTTTAACAGCTGAAAGTTCATTTCTAATTAGTTCCACCCAATCCACATTCCCTACCTCAAGTCCATATCTGCAATTTCTATTAGGATTACTCTTCCTGTACATTATTTCTAGAAAAATTATACGCAAATAATTCGTGATTTTACCTTGAGAAAAGTTAGGTAATATAAATAAGAGTTGGGGGCAATATTTAGTAAAATAATTTGAGTACTTTTTTTAACTATGAGGACAGAAATTAATTTAGAATAAATCTCAATTTCAAAATATTCAGTGGGTGGATAAACTACGTTCGGCCTTGATATCATCTCTAAACCTGGATTTTTATTACTTTCCCATGAATTTGTCAAGGGTTGGTTATATGAAGTTAATACAGGAATTAAAGATCAGGACATTCATGCAAGTCTTATGAGTGCAGCTATCAATACACTCAAAGAGACTCAAGGTCAAACAATTACAGCTATTCGGCACGTAGGATTTACACTCTTATTATATGAGGGATTATTAACATATGGTATCTTAACAACTTCCGAGGCAGAATATGATCCTATTCAGTTTGAGTTCCTACGTGAGGTAATTTTGAAATTTGAATTAATGTTTTCATTTGAATTGTCATCGGGGACTCTGTTTACCCGCAGTGATTTTGAGGTATTCCATCAAATTGTGGATGAAATGTATGATAAAATGGTGGGTATTGATGTTGATGGACTCAGGAAAATTTTGAAAGTAATGAATTATTCAAAAATTAGAAATTTTATTGTCTACGAAAATCATCACTTTCAACCTGTTTTTACAAGTATCGTCGACCCGCTTGTTAATATCCCCCTTCATAAAATCACTAAAATCTTCCGAGAAATGAATTATCTCTGCGAACCAGTTGATGGAGCTTCATGTGAGATAGATTTTGATGATATATGGATTTCTGGAGTAAGAATCCCAACTCATTGGCTAATTTTATTATCACCAGTTCAAAGGTTAAATCGTGCAAGTTTATACACTGAATTAAACGCAATCCGAGATACTTTATTAAGGAAAGAGAATAATTCATATATTTCAAATAATTAGATTTTAAACGGACTGGTTAACTTCTGTATCAATGCATTCATACATAATAAGGATCTCTTAGCTCTATAAGGAAACTTCCTTCGTTTAGTTAATAAATTACTTTAGTTTTATTTAACATCAAGAAACTCATTTTGCTTTTCTTCAATCAATACTATTCTGCGAATAACGTTAAGAGTAGATTTTTTAACTCAACTATTGTTAAGATTATATGAAGGTTTATACTTTGAAAGTATTTCTGGATAACAATTCTAGTTCCAAAGTTTCGGAAACAGTAGTAAAAGCTATGATACCGTACTTTACCGATATAGTTTCTCCACCAGGAAGTGAATATGGTATTTCAGCGGGAATTGAAGCTAAAGAAGCTCTTGATGAAGCACGTAGAGTCATTGCAGAGAAACTCAATGCTGATCCTGATGAAATTGTTTTTACAAGTGGTCAAACAGAGTCAAACAATTTAGCGATTAAGGGGGTTGCATTTGCAAACCTTAATAATGAAAATAAATATATAATCGCCTCTAGTGTTTCCCACTTCTCGGTATTAGACAGTTTGGAATCATTAAAGAAGTATTTTGGCTTTGAATATGATTTAATTAAAGTAGATTCAGAGGGATTCATCGATAGAACTCACTTATCTGAATTATTAGCCAAAAATCCTCTAATAGTCTCTATCCCTCATGGTAATCAAGAAATTGGCACTGTAGAAGATCTTGAGGACATTATTGCTCTTTGTCATAAATTTAATTCCTTAATTCATATTGAAGCGTCTTATAGTTTTTGTAAAGTTCCTTTAGATGCTTCTAAGCCAGATTTAGTAACAGTAACGAGTCACTTAATCCATGGACCAAAAGGAGTAGGAGCATTAAAGATTGGAAAAAAAGTAAAAATTGTACGGCTCATGGATGGAGGTCTCCAAGAAAATAAAAAACGTGGAGGAACAGAAAATATTCCAGGAATAGTGGGTTTTGCTACAGCTGTATCTGAATATACACCAGAAATTAATAAATATACACAAGAACTTAGAGACTACTTATGGGAAAATTTAAAGAAAAATATTGCTAATTTTCAGCTTACAGGAGCAGTAGATAAAACAAAAAGATTACCAAATCATCTTTCCCTTGTATTTAACTATGTTGAGGGAGAATCGATCTTGCTTCATCTAGATATGCTAGGATTTATGATTGCAACAGGTAGTGCATGTTCTTCAAAACGACTTGAAGCCAGTCATGTTCTTACAGCCATAGGATTACCAACGGAAGTAAGTCATGGAAGTGTTCGGATTGCAGTTAGTCAATATAATACAAAGGAAGAAATAGATGCGTTTATTCCTGAATTAGCAAAAGTCATTAAACGTCTTAGAGAAATGAGTCCTGTTAATGCGGAATTTATGAAAGAATATTTTGAGATGAAAGCAAGTGGAAAAATACATGATGAACATGATCATCATGATGAAATAGAAGAGCATGATTAAGATGGCACATCTATATTCAAAAGAAGTTATAGATCTATTTATGAATCCCCAAAATATGGGTGAAATAGAAAATCCCGATGGGGTAGGTAAGATAGGTAATCCTGTATGTGGAGACATTATGTGGATTTATCTTAAGATCAATCCTGAATCCGATGTAATTGAAGACATTAAAGTAAAAACTTTCGGTTGTGTAGCAGCTATTGCTACGAGCTCAAAGACAACAATGATGACCAAAGGAAAAACGCTAAAAGAGGCTTATAGATTAACAAAAAAGCAGGTAGCAGATGAATTAGGTGGTTTACCTAAACAAAAAATGCATTGTTCTAACCTTGCTGTTGATGCCTTACACAGAGCTATGGAAGATTATCTGAAGAAAAATGGCCGTTCAATGGATGAATTGGTGGATTAAACATATTGTCTGGTCTATTAGTGGATGAAACTATTGATATAACAGGATTAATTTGTCCTGTTCCACTTATAGAAACACGACGAGCTATTAAAAGAGCAAAAGAAGGACAGTTAATCGAATTTATTGGCACATCAGCTGAATCTACATCACGAAAAGACATCCTATTGGCAATAGAAAATTTGAAACAAGAACTTCTTTCTAATGAAAACATTTTGGATTCAGATAAATGGCGTATAATAATAAGAGTACAAAAAGAATAAATGATGTAATATTAAATCCTTATTCAAATTAAGGATTAATTCCGCAAAATCCTGTGTTTTTAACGAATATAATTTTCAAAAAAATATTACAATCACTTACATTTGAAGCGGTGTAAATATGATTATTGAATTGTTTCCTATTTTAATTTTTAGCCTAGTAACTTCTCTCAGAGAAGTATTAGAGGCTGCATTAATAATTGGTATTATATTAGGATATTTAAATGTTATTGATCATAGAGAAATGAAAAAAGATGTATTATATGGAATTCTGAGTGCTATTTGGGCTAGTATTTTATTGGCAATTATTTTTTTGACTTTTTTTTCTGGATTAGATGAATATCAAGAACTATTTGAAGGAATAGTAATGTTCATAGCTGCTATCGTCTTAACTTGGATGGTTTTTTGGATGGCCAAGCAGGGGAGATTTATGAAAGCTGAATTTGAAAAGAGAATTCAGACAATTTTATTAACTAAAAAACAACGAATTGGAATTTTTTCTCTTGTATTCTTCTCTGTAGCAAGAGAGGGAGCTGAACTAGTACTACTCCTTTACTCAAATTTCTTGGGAAATTATTCCCTTCTAGGAATGATCCCTACAATGCTCACAACAGTAATTGGACTCTTTTTAGGTATTTTAATCTCTTCCATTTTAGCATTCTTTTTATTTAAACAAACATATCAATTGAATCTGAAAAAATTCTTTAATTATACAAGTATTATTCTTATAATCTTTGCTGCTGGACTAATTGCTCATGGTTTGCATGAAATTTTCGAGTTCCTTGAACATAGTGGATCCTCCCTTTCGACATTATTCATTTGGGCTGAACTGTGGAATATTAATGACACATTACTAGGTGATATACTTAAGTTTCTTTTCGGATGGAGCTATGATCCGAATTATTTAGGTCGATTCGAGAAAAGTATGATTGGAGGATTACTAGCAGGTTTATTCGGTTGGAATGATAACCCTTCCTTGATAGAAATTGCCAGTTATCTAAGCTACCTAATTCTAGCTATTCTATATCTAAAAAGATCAAGTCAAAAAGATCAAGCTATAAAATAAAAAGACTATTTAGCGAGTTCTGAACCACATTGAGTACAAAAAACTGAATCTTTTTCATTTTGTGTCCCACAAACCGTACAAAATGAACCTATACGGTGATTAATCTTCTCTTTAGAATCAAAACCAATCTTTGAATCTTCATCAAAAGAATAAGAGTTTTTAGCATAATTTCTAGGTAAATGATGAAGAGAACGTTTTTTATCTGTTTGTAAATATGTACCTAGAGCTCCAGAAAAAATCCAACATGCCATCCCTAAAATTAATCCAACACCAAAGTCATAATAATTTGTAAAAATTCCAATAAAGAGAAAAATTACTCCCAAACCACTAATTAATGATACAATTGCATTTTTCTGATTCTGATCCAAAAGAGACACCTTAATTAAAGGATTATTGAAAGACTTTTAAATATTAAATCTTGCGGCATGAAAAATCATCAATTTTTTGAGATTAGTGAAAATTATATAGAATTTAGTATAGATTAAGTATTTACGTTATTCTGCTTTTATCGCTTGGAAAATTAAATTCAAAGTTCTCATTTCCTTTTTTTTAAGTGGTAAATAATAAAGATCTATTGCATCAGGAATTTTTACCTTCCAAGAAAATGAATTTTCACTCAAATTAGGCCCATTAGGAAAAAATTCTATTTCAGAAGGTACTGTTGTTCTGAAAGGAAGTGCTTCCACCCATGTACTTTGTACCTGATCTCTATTTAATAATTCAACATAAATTTGTTCATCTATTAAGCTTAATTCTTCAATATGAGATGAATCAATTAATATATCAGGCAAAGGTTCTCTAAATTCAAAGGTTTCTTTGGCAATTGATAAATAATGAATCCCAGCTAATTCTGAATGGATTTCATCTTGAGTTAACTCCTTACTCCCATATTTTTGTTCCCACAAGACTTTTAGGGTTCTTTCAGTTAGATATAATCTTAATATATTCCTGCGTTTTTTGACTGAAAACTGGGTAAACTCCATATATGAGAAAGAAACAGGAATTTTCATCGATTAACCACTGAAACATAGAGGTTTTTAAAGGTTACTAGCTTCTTTATCCCTTACAGGACTTTTTTCATTCAAAATTTATTGAGAAAAAAATTACAAATAGATATGTGGGTAGTTAAAAGAATCTCAACATTGACCCTAGAATAAACGAAGATCCAAGAACAATATCAACAATTATCAAAGTTATTATTGTGGAAGCAGGGATAAGAAGATTATCAATATCAGCGGGGGATAATGCTTCTACGATAGTTGTAATTATGGCTAAGAGTAAGATAACTATAAAAATACCTTCAAGGTTTATACCCGGATCCTTAAGAACAGCAAGATCTGGATTCACATCACCGCCTAGTACACCTAAAAGGCCTAAGAACAATAATGACCCAATAATTGAAAATAAAAAGACTCCAAAGGATCCTTCGAGAGATTTTTCACGACCTAGAGTTTTATATTTTCTCTTACCGAATCGTTTCCCGAAATAAGGTGCAATACCGTCACCCCAACCGACGATAGCCATCATTAACATTCCAACATAAGTTCCAAAAAGGAAAGTTCCGGCAATTATCATAATAATCGTAAAATAAAGTGTACCGCGTAATAATTCACGTGGATCTCCAGTTCGACTCATTGTTTTTACATCTGGATCATCAGGGGACCCTTTAAAGCCTTTATATAGGAAAGTACAAAAGAAAAGGAAAGGAACAGTTATATTCAGTAAATATGAGTATCCATCCGAAGTATTAAGGAAAAGCCAAACCCAGATAAAAGACCCAGCAGCTATATGAATAATTTTCCGCGAAAGATCAGAAGATAACATGTTATTATCAACTAATCTCTCCATAAGAGTAATAATCCCTTTTACATAAACTAAAGCAACAATAATTCCGATGAAGGCATTCCAAATTAAAGGTAGGAACCCTTCGTTGCCAAGTGGTGCAATATATCCCATTATTATCACCTAAATCGAAAATCCATTAGAATTTTTAGTAAAAGGACATAATCCTAGCTTTTTTTAAAAAACCATCTAAAATAATTCAACCTTGATATTAATGAATTCTTGGAATCAGAAAAGAATATTCTACCAATTGGGATGAAGATTAAGCTAATTACTGTAGAACGGTTTCATTAATGCCATTTTTACTATCTTAATTATAAGAGTAATTTTTATCCTAATAATGGTTGAAATTCTTTTAATAATGAAAAATAATCCTTTGCTTCTAAATCTGAAACATCATACCAATTAGTATAGGCATCTGCTACAGCAAATGGGAACTTTTCCCGAACATTCAAACATATTATTTTATCTAATACCTTTTCTAATCTTTTAAGAGAACTTATTGGTGCAGTTGGTACTGCAAGAATAATGGTTTCTGCACCAAGTTGTCGTAACCATGAGGAAGCTGCTAAAACAGAAAATCCACTGGCAACTCCATCATCAACAATAAGGATATTTTTACCATATACCTCTAATTTATGGCTTGTTCCTGTAAATTCTCTCCTTTTTTTCTCGATTTCATATTTTGTTCTTTCAATTTGGGTCTCTAGCTGATGAGTTGTTATTGCTAATCTATCTAATAACATATCGTTTAAGAATACTTGCCCGTCAGGTGTTATTGCCCCCATACCTGCCTCAGTGTTTCCTGGGATTTGGATTTTTCTTACTATTAATAGATCAATTTTGGTTCTTGGAACTAAGGGAAATTCTACAATCCCTAGTCCTACAGGGATACCCCCATTTGGAATTAAAAGGAGTAGGTCAAAGGATTCTAATCCTACATAAGAGCCTAATAATGATCCTGCTTTTCGTCGAGAATTGAAGATATAATATTTATTTCGGAAAGATAGATTCTCAATAATCAAATATTATTCTATCCCATGCATATTAAAGCTCATATAATTCTGAATATTTATTTTCTAAATAATGAATAAAATATCTTACTGTTAAAGGTTCTCCAGTAATCTCTTTGACCATATCCAATCCATCATATAAGACTCCTTTTGAATGAATGTTATTAGCTAGCCATTGGCGGATTGGGGTAAATTTTCCTGTATTTATTTTTTCATGCCATTCAGGGAGATCTCTTGTTAATCCCCGATTAATTAGTTGTGCTGCGATAATATCTCCCATTGCATAACCATAAAAATATCCCCAATATTGACTATACCAATGTAAATCTTGCATTACACCTTGAGTATCCGATTCGACTTTAACTCCTAAATATTGCTCGTATTTCTTATTCCATTCCTGAGGTAGGTCAGCAACCTCCAGTTTCCCAGCATATAATGCTTGTTCCAGCTCAAATCGTATTATTATATGTATGGCATAGGTTAATTCATCACTTCCAATCCGACTTGGTCCAGGTTGAGTAGCATTGATCGCAAAATAAAATTCTTCTTGATTTATATCATTAAACACTCCTGTTTGACTTTTAAACTTGGGATAGTAATAATTCCAGAATTCTGGGGAAAGTGTAACGTGATTTTCTAATATCCTTGATTGTGATTCACCGAATGAAGGACCAGTATATCCATTAACTGGTTGACCAATCCATTCAGGATTTCGTTGTTGGGCATGCAAAGAATGGCCGCACTCATGGGATCCAGCTAATAAAGCCTTCATAATTTCGTTTTCCTTATATTTTACAGTCAATCTGACATCTTTGGGGCCACAGGCAATTGTTAGGGGATGTTCAACTTCATCCACCCGACCAGCTTGAAAATCATACTCCAAAAATTTAACCAATTCATTTACTACATTTTCTTGCTTTTGTTGTGGTATAAAGCGTGTTAAGAATGTTTTATTAGGTTGTTTTTCTGCTCTCGTGCATTTTTCAACGAATGGGATTAAAAATCTCTTAGTTTCACTAAAAAAATTGTTTAATTTCTCAATAGTAAATCCAGGATCACGAATATCAACTAAAGCTTCGTATGGATCTGATAATCCCTTTACTTCAGATAATAAAGTTGCTTTTTCAACCTCTAGTTCAAATAATTTTTTTAAATCTGCTTGGACTATTGAAAAATTATTTTTTTTCTTAGCGATTTTCCATATTTCCAGTGTTTTATTACTTTGAATAGCTAACTGTCCTACCAACTCTATTGGTAAAGCGATTTTTTCTTCAACTGCTCGTTTTAAAAGAAAAACGTTTCTTTTTTCAACATTATTTAGTGTAGAATCTTTTTCGCTTTGATTGATTAACGAAATCATCTTTTTTGAGGTCCATTTTTTATGTATAGTCTGTTGTAACCAGTTAAACTGATTTGTTCTATGCTCTAATGCTGAAGATGGCATATATGTATTCATATCCCAATAAAGGAGGGAAGAGATACTAGAAATTGTATAAATCTCTTTATACTTCTCTAATAAATATTTATAGGCAAATTTCATTACGATTCACTTCGATGACAATCTGATAATAGTTTTTTAATCAATGTTAATGTTTTGTTCGAATCTGAATTGTTTCGTTGGAAGGTCTCAAGAATATAATTAAGATCCTCATTATCTAATTTATACAGCTTTAAGACATTTAATTCTATATTCGATTTTAATTTAGATATTTCTTCTTCAATAGCATCATCTTTTTCTTTTTTAGGATCATTATTTAATACTAAAATTTGTTTTACATTTTCGATAATATTTAAATACTCATTATTAATTCTAGAAGCTCTCGGAACAGGCATATCGTAAATAAAAAACATATTTATGTTTGTAGTGACTTTTAAGCGTAATAAATAATCAAATATAAAGCTATTAAAGATCCCACATAGATAATACAACTCCTCTTCCTTAATTATGCGAATTCCTTCATTATTATAACTCTTAATTAATGTTAGACTGTTTGCACACAATACATCATTAGGTAAAATTGTGGCAATCATAGTTCTTCTATTTGTACTTGCAGCAATTGATCGGAACGCTAATTTTGGTTTAGAAATACCGTACTTCTTGGAAATTCTGTCTGGTATGTTATTTTTCATAATCCAATATCGGGGTTCAGCAAAATTGTTGTTATATTGTTCAATCATTTTCCCCTCATAGACTGCATATCCTTTATTTTCTTGATTGAAGAGATTATTATTAATTGTTACATCCAATTCTCTCGTTAATCGAAATTTCCATGAATTGGGGATATCTTTACTTAAAGGAGGATACATATACATTTTTTTAGTGATTTCAATATCTTTTTCTGATTTAAACTCCATTATTGACCAAGAGGAAGGTGAATATATTTTAAGTTGATTCCAATCTAAATGCAAAATACAGGAAAAAATTTCGTTTGAATCAACTATTGATTGCATAAAAGCTGCTAAGAAGATGGAAGTATGTCCTGTTTTTTGATAAATAATTGTGTCAAATTTGAATGATCTGTGTACAGAGGGAAAGATACCTAGTTTATTCTCAAATGAAATAAGTTCTTTTACTAGTCCTTGGTCAAAAATTAAATTTCTTAATCCTTTTGTACCTGCATCAGTATGAATGCCGGAGGGTACTATCATCCCACAGAAACCATTTGTGTTTAAAATATTATAAACTCGCTCCACAAACAATTTATAAAGGTTTAAGTCTCCACTAATATTTTTTTTTCTTTTTGCTATCTGAATCTTACTGGATTGATAATGAAAATTCCTCTTAAACCATTTCGCACTCTGAGATATCGATTCTTGATGTAATATCCATGCTTCTTTAATTTTAGGATCATTAAGTAATCTCTCAATGATTTTTCGGGCTTCCTGCTTATCAACATTATATTTTGATAATTGTTCATCAAAATTAGAAAAAAATTCTTTTTCCAAAGGTTTATGAATGTTCCAAGGAGGATTTATGATACATACATCAAATCCTCCCTTTTCCATAATCTTGGGGAATTTTTCCTTCCAATTAAATCGTACATCTGCAATATTTGAGTCAGAAGTCTGTAAATCTATATGGCTAATTAATGCATCACCTTGAAATAAATTAAATTTTATCTTCTCATTTCGATTATTAAATGGTAATATAGTTAAAAAACTCTCTTTACAATTATTGATTGCTGTTTTAGATATATCAACTCCAAATAAGTTATTTTGAACTATATCCTGACAGAATTGAACCTTACTCCTTTTTTCTATCCCTTTATTTTTTAGATATTCAAAAAATGAGACTAAAAAGCGATAAGATTCCAATAAAAGGTTCCCTGAACCGACAGTTGGATCAATGATCTTAATATTTCTTAGTATCTGGTAAACCCTCCTCAGATCCCTCTCAATAAATTGGTCAAATATATCTAGAATGTTTTCTGAAGTAAATTCTCCATAAAGAAATTCTTTATTCAACTGTGCAAAGAGAAAATACGTAATTGTACGAGGAGATATAAATTGTGCTAATATTGAGGGAGTATAGATTTTACCTAAATCTTTTGTTGTAATACTTAAAGGAGAATTCTTTGTCACAATGATTTTCCTCATATCTGATCTCAAAGTCTGAATAATTAATAGAGAAACAGTATAATGTTTTAAATTTAATATTCCTCGTTCTTTATCATTAAGGCCCTTTTTTAGGATTTTTCTATTAACTGATCTGCGGGATTTATATAAGAATAAACACCTACATAATAGTATCAATTAAAGATAATCGAAGGAAAAACTACAAATTACTACTTTCTCCTTCTAGATTTAAAACTGGATGTGATTCTTCCTCGTGCGATTGAGTCGTAATGCCCTAGAAAAATACCGTTTTGAAGAAAAATTCTTTAGTACCGATGAAGGATATGTCACATTTCCATCTACCTATCATGTTCGGCTTTTTGTTGAATCTCTTAACAAAAAAAGAGATTTGTTACATTTTCCTGAAATTGCTGCTCGTGCATCCGAGATAAACGGAATATCTCTATTAAATGAGATTTCACACTTTCTTTTTGAGCAATATAAAAAAGAAATTGCTCCAAATTTATACAAAGAAATATCAGAATTTCTTAATGAAATGATAGGCAAGAATAAAGTTGATAAAACAATTGAAACACTTCTCACAACATTTCCTCCCCCTTCTATATTTTTTCAAAAATCCTCCCTTGAATCCTTTCTCGAAAGTACAACGAAAAATGTTCCAAATAGGGAAATTTTAATAGAAGAACTAATTCATATATGGTTGGAGAATAACAATCCAGCTTTAAATAAGCACAGAGAACTTTTTGAGGATGAAGAGCTAAAGAAAATATCAGATTATGGGAAAATAATCTCAGAAATTGAAAACTTTTTTGAAAAGAATAGACCATTTGGGCCTAAAAATAAGAATTTCTTTAAAATGCTTCAAGATCCATTGAAAGAAAATCCTCTTTCAATTAAAGCCCAGCTGGAATATATAGCTAAAGAATGGGCTTCAATCTTAGGTCCAATGTATTTTAAGATACTTTCTGCCTTAGATTTATTTGCAGAAGAAGAAAGACTACGCGGATTAGGGGCTGGGTTAGTAAGGGTTTATGAATATGATGGATTAGAAGAAAATTACACTCCTGATGCGAATTGGATGCCAAATGTAGTAATGATAGCAAAAAATGCATATGTTTGGTTATTCCAGTTATCTAAGAAATATGGACGTGAATTACGAACTCTTGACCAGATACCTGATGAAGAGCTTGCTCAGCTAAGTAGATGGGGAATTAATGCGTTATGGTTAATTGGTTTATGGGAAAGGAGCCCAGCTTCAAAACTTGTAAAGCAATGGTGCGGGAATCCAGAAGCAGAAGCTTCAGCTTATAGCTTATTTGACTATACTATTGCCTTCGATCTTGGAGGAGAAAATAGCTTCTCACAATTAAAACAAAAGGCTTTAAGATACAATATACGATTAGCCTCGGATATGGTTCCCAATCATACGGGAATTGACTCAAAATGGATCAGAGAACACCCTGATTGGTATATTTCTCTTAATTACCCACCATTCCCTTCTTATCAATATAGTGGAGCTAGTTTAAGTCAGGACCCAAATCTTGGAATTTTCTTAGAAGATCATTATTTTAGCCGAACTGACGCTGCAGTAACCTTTAAACGTGAAGATTATCGAACAGGAGATACTAAATATATATATCATGGAAATGATGGAACAAGTATGCCTTGGAATGATACTGCACAATTAAACTATTTATTACCAGAAGTTCGTGAGGCAGTAATTCAAACAATATTACATGTTGCGAACAAATTTTCTATTATTCGATTTGATGCGGCAATGACGTTAACACGAAAGCATTTTCAACGATTGTGGTTCCCACCTCCTGGAAGTGGAGGAGATATTCCTTCACGAGCTGGAACGGGAATTTCACATGAAGAATTTATGCGAAAAATGCCTCAGGAATTTTGGCGTGAAGTTGTTAACCGCATCAAAGAAGAAAAACCAGAAACACTTTTATTAGCGGAAGCATTTTGGCTATTAGAAGGTTTTTTTGTTCGTACATTAGGTATGCACCGTGTGTATAACAGTGCTTTCATGAATATGCTTCGTGATGAGGATAATGCTAATTATCGCTCAGTTATTAAAAATACTTTAGAATATGACCCTGAAATACTAAAGAGATTTGTAAACTTTATGAATAATCCTGATGAAGACACTGCAGCCAATCAATTTGGAAAAGGTGATAAATATTTTGGGATTTGTCTTCTTCTTGTAACATTTCCAGGACTTCCCATGATTGGACATGGTCAAATTGAGGGTTGGGCTGAGAAATATGGGATGGAATATCGTCGATCTTATTGGGATGAAGGCATGGACTGGGGTTTTTTACAATACCATGAAAAAGTTATTTTTCCATTATTAAAAAGAAGATATTTGTATTCAGGAGTAAAAAACTTCTTATTATATGATTTTTTTACCAAAGCAGGTTATGTTGATGAGAATGTGTTTTGTTTTTCAAATGGGACGGATAAAGAACGGTCATTAATTATATATAATAATTGTTTCCAAGGAACAGCAGGCTGGATAAAAAATTCGGCCGCATTTTATGATCGTGAAGCTGAGAAACTTGTTCAACGGTCATTGGGATATGGATTGAAGCTAACTGGTAAACCAAATCATTTTTTGATATTTAAAGATCAATTTACTGGTCTAGAATATATTAGAAACTCAGAAAATCTTTACAATAATGGATTAGAGGTTATATTAGGTTCTTATAAAGCACAAGCATTGATTGATTTAA
>NZ_CDLCQJ010000017.1:0-47374 GCF_975850365.1 Candidatus Hodarchaeum mangrovi
TTAATTAAATCATAATGATTTGATGAATGTATAATTTCTATATCTTCTCTTGAGGCCTCTATATTATTATATCCATAGGTGATATTTGGATTGCTCTGTGTTGAGAGCCACGATTCAACTACTTCGATTCTTTGGGCTGATTCAGGATGAAAAGTACCATTTGAATGTTTTTTTCCCTCTGTGTTAAGTAGAAAATGGATAGGAACCAAATTTTATCTCCAAAATTATTTATTTAACAAAATCTGTTATTTATCTTAAAAGTTTTTTAAATTAATATTTCCTTGTGATTGAACTATTTAGTTTAATTAATAGACAAACCAAAGAATAGTTGAATACTTTTGCAGATTGATTAATTACAAATCAAATCAGATATAATATTTATATATTTTGTACCAGATAAAATCTATAGTTATTTTCTAGGGGGATTATCCTAATTTGTTTTCTTGTTCATTATTGCTAATAAATCAATAAGAAAGAGTAGTTTGTATAAATAGCTAATATTTTTACAGTTTTTTTCAAAATACTCTAGTAAAATAAGTTCAAAAATTGATAATATTATATTTTTAATGTTTTTTCTCTATTCTGAGAATTTTTCCAAAAATTTTTTACAAATAACTCTTTTTCTTGTTTTCTAAACTGATGATAGATAACTCTACAAGCTATGATGTTGATATTGTTAATTCTCTGACAATTTAAGTCTTTTATATTTGTATTTCAGGAATTTTAAGATTCTCAAAAAGGAAAGGCTAATGAATAAATTGATATCATATGAAAATTAATGACTCTTTAAAATATCATACAGTCTGTTTTCTTTCCTGATGTTAGATTTCTAGATGTTGCTTAAGAAAGATGAGGAATATTAGGTGTCACCCAAAAAAATTGAAGTAAGTAAAATCTCTTGTCTAAGAGACACAGAACTGGAGAAAACTTCCGCAGGATTTCAAGTTTCAGGATACAAGGAATTTGAATCAACAAATGAACCTGAAAAAGTGGGTTTCATCTTATCCGGGGTGAAACTGATTTCATTTCAGCAAATAATAGTAAAAGGAATTCGGCTTAGGATCAAATGGATACCAAACGGTTTTGAAATCCGAGAAGAATTAAATCAGTTAGATGAAGCCTTACGTGGTTTAACAAGACAAAATAATATCATCTTTGTTAGTAAAGATGATAATACTCCAGTTATTATGCAAGGTGAGCCTCAAGTTGAAAAAAATGGATTTGTTGGGCATTTAATACGAATAAATTGGGAATTTAATGAAATTCAGATTTTCCCTCTTCAAAAATCATGTGTGTTTCAATGTGTGTTAAATTCCAGAAATCATCGTATAGATTGTTTTATCAAATAAGATATATTTTGATTTAGCGAATTTTTAGAAACTTTGAGCTGATTTGTATGGCTAATGTTCGGATTATTGAACTTGATCGAAAAATTCAAGAAGAAAATGACAAAATCGCTAATCGAATTAGGGAAAAAAGAATAAAATTCGAAATCCCTATGATTGATATAATGGGAAGCGTTGGATCTGGAAAAACCTCAATTTTAGAATATTTTACACAAAATTACATAAAATTTCAAAATATTCTAGTAATCAATGGTGATTTAGCAACAGATATTGATGCACAACGAATTGGGCGGTTTGGTGGGACATGTTTACAAATTAATACAGGTAGAGGTTGTCATTTAATGGCCTTTCAAATTGAAAAAGCTCTCGAGGGAATAAATCTAAATGATTATGGAATAATTTTTGTGGAAAATGTAGGAAATTTAATATGTCCATCTGCTACAGATATTGGGGCTGATCTAAAGGTAACCGTTACAAGTGTAACAGAGGGTCCGTATGTTTTTCAGAAACATCCTATAACTTTTAAATTAAGTCAATTAGCAGTAATTAATAAAATTGATTTAGCTAGAGTTATGGATATTGACTTAAGTGATGTAATAGCTAAGGCTTATGACCTTTATCCTCATTTAGAAATCTATCCCACCAGTACAAAATCAGGAGAGGGAATGGAGTCATTTGCTAAACGGTTAGGTCTAAAAGTTCAGTAATAAAGAAGGAAAGGTATTATTCAAAAAAGACCTAAAAATCGTTTCTTTGGTTTTCCTTGCGCAACAGGCGAATCATCATCAATTACAAATCTAGCAGAAGGAAAACCACGTTTTGGTTCAGACTTTTTACCTTTTTGTGAAGAAATTATTGAGAATGGAGAATCAATATCTTCTAGTAATGAGTCCAATTCTCCTTTTGGATAATAATAACCTCCTGAATCTGTAAGAGGAGAATGAACATCACTTAAAACGACGATCACTCGAATCTTATTGCTTAATTCTGGGTCTATTGAAGCACCCCAAATTATTTCTGCTGAATCATCGATTTCAGTCGCAATTTTCATAACAGCTTCTTCCGCATCTTTTAAGGCTAATCCTTCTCCGCCAGAAACACAAATTAAACATTTTTTTGCTCGACTTATATCAAGGTCATCTAATAGGGGGTTCCTTAAAGATTCAAAAACTGCATCATCAACTTTTGTGGTTTGATGGTCAGATTCTCCTAAACCTATCATCGCCATTCCCCCTTTAGTTAAAATTTTTCGGACATCAGCAAAATCAAGGTTGATCAGCTGCGGCCTGGTAATTAATTCAGTGATTGCTTTTACAGATCTAAGTAAAACTTCATCAGCAATACGAAACGCAGCCATCATTGTAATTTCTTCAGATAATTGGAGAAGTTTTTCATTAGGAACTACTATTACGGTATCAGAGGTTTCTTTCAATTTTTTAAGGCCTTTAACAGCATTTTCATATCTTTTGAGTCCTTCCATTTCAAAGGGTAGTGTACATATAGAAACAGTTAATGCACCATTCTCTTTCGCTTGTTTAGCTATAACAGGAGCAGCTCCTGTTCCTGTTCCACCTCCTAAACCACAAGTAATAAAAACCATATTAGCTTGAAGCATATTTTTTATATCATCTAAAGATTCTCGTGCAGCAGTTTCACCGATATCAGGATTATTCCCTGCGCCAAATCCTCTTGAAGAATCTTTACCTATCAGCAATTTTTTATGGGCTCTCGTAGATAATAAATGTTGTGCGTCAGTATTTACTGCAACACACTCAGCTTCTACACCAGAGTTCATCAATCTATAGACTGCATTATTACCAGCACCTCCCACTCCTATAACTTGGACTCTAGGTAATCTTTCCATTAAAATATTGGCGATTTCAGAATCAACTTGAGGTGGAGGGGTATTATATCGAGATACTGGTTCTTGTTGGTTATTACCGAGATTTTTAAAGGATCCAGAGCCATTTAGGGCTTCTTTATACTCACGATAGATAGATTGCATTAGTTATGCCTTCCTTCTTTTCATATGAGGATAACCGACAAAAAAAATAAAGGCAGATGTAATATTCTCATAATATGCTTAGATTTTAAATTAACTAACAAAGAACTCATTTTTTTTATTCAAACCACAATTTTCTTTAAAACTTCTTGAATTACTTATTTTTGAAAAATAATGCACGAATTTTCCTTAGCACAGACTGTGTTAGAAACAATTGTTTCTGTTGCAAAACAAAAAGATTTTACTAAGATTAAAAAGATTATCTTAAAATTTGGTGCCTTTGCATTAATCCAAGAAGATCAATTTAGATTTTGTTTTGAAATTGTGCAAAAAAGTATAAAAATGACTGAAAAAACCGAATTGCAAATTGAATGGGTTCCAGGTGAATTGAAATGTTTAAATTGTAATTTTGAAGGCAAAATTGAAAATCTCCCACAAGATCATAATGAATTAGCTCCTATTTTTCAATGTCCAAAGTGTAAAAGTTATAAAACTGAAATCCTTTCAGGTACTGAAACTGTAATTGACTCAATTATCGTTTAAACAAATTAATTGGATGAATAACTTTAGATACTTCAAAAGACATTTTAGTTAGTTTTCCTTTAGACAATAATTTAATGTAGAGCATAAGATAAGTATATAATATTTATTTTTTCACAGTTAATTGTCTTTTACTGGATATTAAATGCGAATAAATTAATTTATAGGTACTTCAAACGAATTTATCCTGTAACAAGAATTAAAAATTCATGGGTTCGTGGTCTAGTTTGGCTAGGATCCGCGCCTGGGGCGCGCGAGCCCGGGGGTTCAAATAGAAAGTTCAACAAGAATTTTCTTGAAAGTCCCCTCGAACCCACTCCATTTTATATTTCCTCTCCTTTATTTTCATATTCTCAATCTATCTATTATTATGATAAAAGAATTAGAATGCCTTTTTTTAATAGAACTATGATTTCATTCTTTATTATAATATTATCTACAATAAATACATATTTTATTAGGAATTTATCATTTCAATAAGATGTTGAAGATTTGACTAAACTATTTGAAAAAGGATATGAAAGTCTAGTAATCAATATTGATTTGAAATAAAACAATAGGAGACGAACATAGTAAGTGGAATATCAACCGAAAATTCTTCCTAAACAAGATACTCTTCCTGAAAAAGCGAAAAAGGCTATCACATTAGTTCTTAAGCCAGTAGGTTATCCTTTACGAGCAGGTGAAGAACTTACTCCTTTTTTGACAACTGATGATCCAACATTATTTCAGCAATATGCAAGAAGTCAATGGATTGGGTTAGTTGTTCAAAAAGGAAGTTTTTTATTTGATTCTCTCCTATTTCCAGATTATGCTTTTCGTGCAATCACTGTCGAACCTGAATCATCACAGATAACTGAAAAAACTGAAATAAGTCTGATATCTGAACAGGAACCAGAACCTCCTATAATCCAAAAGACTGATAATACTCATTTTATTGACATTGTAGGTCAAGATACCGCAAAAGAAAAATGTAAAGTCATTGCTAAATTCCTAGCCTCTGAAAAACTGATGCGTTCTGAATGGGCACCACGGAATATTTTATTTTGGGGGCCACCTGGTAATGGTAAGACCATGATGGCAAGAGCACTTGCTCAAGAATCAGATTTTCCAATGTTTTTAGTTAAGGCAAGTGATCTACTTGGAATGTACGTTGGTGATGGTGCACGGAAAATTCAAAAACTTTACATTGATGCTAAGCAAAAATCGCCATCAATTGTTTTTATAGATGAGTTAGACACGATAGGATTAAAGCGTAATTATCAAAGTATCCGAGGAGACGTTATTGAGCTCGTTAGTGCTCTACTTGGTGAATTAGATGGTATCGAACGTAATGAAGGTATCATCACAATTGGTTCAACTAATCAGCCTGAACTTTTAGATGCAGCCATTTTAAGTCGATTTGAGCAACTTATTGAATTTAAAATCCCAGATATGGATGAAAGAATGCAAATCCTAAAGAAATATGCTTCAACATCACCAATTCCCTTTATTAAAATTCACTGGAAAACTGTCGTGGAAAAAACTCATGGTTGGTCAGCTAGAGATCTCAAAGAGAAAATTATTAAGAATGCAATTCATTCTGCAGTTCTTAATGATAAAAAATCTATTAATATGTCTGATTTAATTGAGGTATTGAAAAAAAATAAAATTCTTGATGAGTCATTAAACCATTATTCATAAGATTTAATCAAGATCCTCATCCTTATTACAATTAGGAGTTTAAATTTTGGAATCAGATCTAGATCTTTCTAACTTAATATTTTATTTTTTACTTTCTGGTGAAAATCCTGAATTAGCTGAATTCGAATTTCAGACTGTTTTTAATGTTTTAGCAAAAGGACAATTCAAAGAATATGCTATTAATATATTTTCGGATAAACGAATTATTGAGCTTACTTTGAGTATCAATACTAGACAAATAGATGCTCAAAAAATCGTTGAAGATCTTTTAGATCGATTGACACAGGTTCATGTTTGTTTTAAAAGAAGTTTAAATTTAGATTTCATAAAGTATGGTATTAAATCGTATTCTGATTTGTATAGACAAGTTCACAAATCTAACATATATATTCAAAATCCAGAAAAATCATTTGGGATAATTATTAAGCGAATAGGTATACCTAAAGGATTTCTAAAAGATAAATCAATAACATTAGAATTATCTAGGAATTTGGGAGCTAAAATTCAAGCATTATATCCTCAAAAAAAGGTAAACTTGCGAAATCCCGATGAAAAATTTTTAGGTATTATTAGTGAGTATGGATTTTGGTTTGGAGTTCTTATAGGATCTTCATTACGTAAGGAAGTTAGAAAAAGAACAGCTCATACACGTCCTTTTTTTCATCCAAGCTCAATGAATCCCATTTTGCTAAGAACTATGATTAATCTTGCTGCCTTAAAATCAAATGATTTGATGCTTGACCCATTTTGTGGGTCTGGTGGAGGAGTTATGGAAGCTGCACGGATGGGAATTAGGTCGATTGGTATTGAAATAGATAAAAGAATCGTTTGGGGGGCGTTTCAGAATCTAAAATTTTTTGAATATTCAAAAATTACATCATTGATACATGGAGATGCTCTAAATATATGTATTTCAAAAGGGAGTATTTCAGGAGTAGTTACAGATCCTCCATATGGAACAGCAGCTTCTACTAAAGGGATATCTCTTTCTAAATTAATAATAAGGTTTTTTAAAGAAATATCTCCTATTCTTTCTTCAAATCAACGTGTTGTGTTAGCAATCCCTGCCAACTTGGAAATTGAAGAGCAAGCTTCAGAGATCTTGCATGCCTCAGTATATATATTCTACCAGTATGTACATAGATCATTAACTCGAAAAATATTAGTTTTTGTAAAGAAATAATTTTCTTTCAGTTATTTAGAGAAAATTTATAATTCCTGTTAATGAAACATTAACAAGAAATAATGTAAAGGGATGATTTGAAAAACTAAAATTTTATTTGAAGGTAAATATCTAAAATATTGCATTATTCAGTTACATAAAAGCTAGTCATTTAAAGGTAATCTGAGTTTGATTTTAATTGATGGAATATCATCATTAAAGAATTATATGCAATAAGATTCAGATTAATGGATGATTAAAAGTATTCAAGTAACCTTTTAAAAGAAAAATAACAAATTTCAATCTTCTATTATGCAGGAATGAATAAATGGCTGTAACAAAACTAGAATCAATTGATGTGGATATGGATTTCGAAACAACTCAAGAAATTCCCATCCCATCTAGGTTAGTCGATCAGGTTATTGGTCAAGAACTACCTGTTGAAATTATTAAGAAAGCAGCAATCCAAAGAAGAAATGTCTTACTAATCGGGGATCCTGGGACAGGAAAATCGATGTTAGGTCAAGCACTGGCAGAATTATTACCTCGTGAGGAATTGGAAGATATATTGTGCCTTCCAAATCAAAATGACTCCCATAATCCTCGAATAATGACAGTTCCCGCTCTTGAGGGAAGAAAAATTGTAGACCATTATAAACAACTAGCAAGAAAAGCTGACCAACAACGAAATATGCTCCTATTGGGAATTCCTGCTCTTATAATAATTATTGCGATTCTCTTGTTTCCAACAGAGTTGTTGTTTGCATTTTTAGTTGCCCTAGTGGCATTTTTTGTAATTGGTCAATTTAGAAGTAGACGAGAAAATTTGGTACCAAAATTATTGGTTGATAATTCAGAAAGTACTAGCGCACCATTTAATGATGCTACTGGTGCTCATGCTGGAGCTCTATTAGGTGATGTTAGACACGATCCTTTTCAATCTGGAGGCTTGGGAACTCCTGCTCATGATCGTGTAGAAGCTGGGTTAATTCATAAATCTCATAAAGGAGTTCTTTATATTGATGAAGTAGCAACTCTAAATCAGAAAACACAACAACAATTACTTACAGCAATGCAAGATAGACAACTAGCCATAACAGGACAATCTGAACTATCTAGCGGTGCTATGGTGAGAACTGAAGCCGTTCCCTGTGATTTTGTTCTTGTCGCTTCTGGAAATATAGATACCGTTCGGAGGATGCATCCAGCTTTACGTTCAAGAATTCGTGGTTACGGATATGAAATTGCAGTTAATCACTCAATGCCTGATAATATGGAAAACCGTCGAAGACTCGTTCGTTTTGTGGCTCAAGAAATTGTTAAAGATGGGAAAATTCCTCATTTCTCACGAAGTGCGGTATTAGCTATTATTCTAGAAGCAAAAAAACGAGCAGAGCGAAAAAACCGTTTATCTCTACGTTTAAGAGATTTGGGTGGATTAATTCGTGCTGCAGGAGATATTGCTAGAGAGGAAGGTGTTCCTTTTGTTGAACCTCGGCATGTGTATGCAGCACGTGATTTAGCCCGTTCATTAGAGAACCAATTAGCTGATAAACAAGTAGAACATAAAAAAGAGTATCAAGTTATCAACACGAGTGGAGGAAAGCTTGGTAGGGTAAATGGACTTGCAGTTTCATCTGATCCTGCTGGTGGTGCTAGAGGAGGTCATATTACCCCAATTGAAGCACAAGTGACAGTAGCTCAAGGTGTAGGTGGAAGAACTATTGCTACAGGTCAATTGCGAGTTATTGCACGTGAATCCGTGCAGAATGTTTCTGCATTAATTAAAAAATACACAGGTCAGAACATATCAAAAATGGATGTTCATATACAATTTTTAGGAACATATGGCGGCATTGAAGGAGACAGTGCAAGCATCACAATAGCTACTGCGATTATGAGTGACTTATTAAATCTACCTGTTCGTCAGGATTTAGCAATGACAGGATCTCTATCGGTACGAGGTGAGGTTTTACCCGTTGGAGGAATAACGGCAAAAGTAGAAGGTGCTGCTCTAGAAGGCATTTCTGAGGTCATAATTCCAAAGGTTAACGAAGCTGATCTTGTTTTAGATGATAAAATAAAAGATAAAATTAAAATTACTTCTGTAGAAAATATTGACGAAGTATTTGCAATTGCCTTGATTGGATGGAATCAAAAGGACCTAGCTGCTGCATTGAACCAACAACCTCATAAACAAGCGTCAATTCCATCATCCTCAAATCCCACAGGATTTCCTAGTTAAATAGTTATTTTTACCAATGCTTGACATCAATATGATACTCATCAAGCTCCATATTTGATTCTTCTCTCCAATGATCTAAATATTTTAAATTGATGCATTTAAGAAAAAATAATAGAATATCAACTATTCTTGGTTCAAAGTTTGATAGCTATCATAATCCAGCTATATATTTTTCTAATGATTATGAAAGAAGACACAATAAAAAGATTCTATATTGATTCCTAGAAAAAAGCTGGGTAATGACCCAATTTATTAAAAAAAACAAAAATTAAAAATCATTAATAGAAAATGATTAATTTGCAATAAAGCAGGGATTCACACAGTTTAGTATAAATTCAGGATCCGTAGCTCAGCATGGACAGAGCGGCGGCCTTCTAAGTCGCAGGCCGGGGGTTCAAATCCCCTCGGATCCGCCATTTTCCTAAATAATATATATTACGAAATTTGGACTCGTAGCTCAGCATGGATAGAGCATCTGCCTCCTATATGAAAATTTACTAAAGTTCGTTGAGAAAGCAGAGGGTTCGGGGGTTCAAATCCCCTCGAGTCCGTTCTTCAATGATCTTATTTAAATATATAACAAGGGCCCTTAGCTCAGTATGGACAGAGCGCTTGCCTCCGGAGCAAAAGAGTTGGTTATTCATATCTTCTCGAGAGAGGTCGCGGGTTCAAATCTCGTAGGGCCCGTCAAATTGATTTAGTTAAAATAGTCTTATAGGGTTTATTTTTATTAAATTTTTGTTCTACGTCTCATTTTGGTTGTTGTTACTTTTTTGATCCTAGAAACCAATCCTCGTATTCCTTATGTTTTTTTCGCTTTTTTTCATGCTCATCTTCCTGATCGTCTAGTTGAGCTTCCCATAAGGCTGTCTTCTGGCGATGATGCATACGTTCATATTCTCTACGACGTAGTGCTAACCCACAAACCGTACATACATAAAATGGTGATTGCCATTTTGCTTCACCACTACATTCAGGACATCTTGCCACATATTACACCTTTTATTTTGAAATTCTGTTTTTTTTTTCTATATGATGGATTTTAGTTAAGGATTGAAGTCTTTTTCTTAATCCCTTTAACCGATTTTTTAGTAGATCTCTATGGGATTTATAAGAGCTCGAGTATTTAAACCTTAAAGTACAATAATCAAGGTAATATTTTAGTTTATTATTTTATTATAAAAACTGAGGCTTTTTGATGAAAAACTGAAATAAAAATTAAAAAAATAAAATAAAATTATGAATTTTAAGATTAATTAGAATTGTTTGGGATAGGATAATGTTTAGAATTGTTAGCTTCAGAAATGATTCGATCTTACAAAATCCAGCAATAAAAAAACGTTTTGAACACTATCTTGATGTCCAAAATGGAAAAAAAATAGCTCATTACTTGATTGCAAAGAAAACCCCCCTTAGTATAGAAAAACTCAATAATTTTACGATTCAAGAATTATGGGATATTCATAAGAAAACCAGAAAAACATTTAATAAACTAAATCACCAGGTTCAAGACGGAAAATTATCATTTAAAGAAATCCCAACTCCTCAAATTTCATTTTTAGATTTAAAAGTATACATTGCCAGTATTATATTAAATAACTGTCATTTTTGCGAAAGAAGTTGCGGTGTAGATAGAACAAAAAATCAGCGAGGGTTTTGTCGCTTATCTACAGAAAGCGTGATCACCTCGGCTTTCTTACACATTGGTGAAGAACCCCCTTTGATTCCATCAGGAACAATTTTCTTTACAGGTTGCACTTTCAAGTGTATTTTCTGTCAGAATTGGACTATTTCTCAAGAATGGGGGAGTATTAATAAATTGAAAGAAGGCAGAATCATTGATCCTCAATCTATATCCCAAATCATGGCAGATCTATCGAAGAACGGTGCAAAAAACATTAATTGGGTAGGAGGTGAACCTACCCCGAATATACATAATATTTTAAAGTCATTAACGTTTTTCAAAGAAAATGTAATCCAATTATGGAACTCAAACATGTATCTCAGTCCTGAGGGTATGGATTTGATAGTTGATATCATGGATTTTTGGTTACCAGATCTTAAGTTCTATGAAAACCAATTTGCTTATGAGATGACTCAAGCCCAAAACTATTGGGAAATTACAACACGTAATATCAAGCAAGCTTATGATTTTGGGACTAAGGAAATGATAATTCGACACCTTGTTATGCCTGAAAGGGTTGCAAAGGATACTTTTCCAATCTTAGATTGGTGTTCACAAAAGACCGAGCAAGCTTTTGTAAATATTATGGGTCAGTGGAGACCTGAGCATAAAATTCACAGGAATAGTGTTTATCAAAATCTTAATCGGAGACTTAAAGGAGAAGAATTGCAAGATGCTAGAAACTATGCTGATAAATTGGGTATTTTATGGCGAGAAGTCTCTTAGCTACATTTTTTATTATAAAGGGATATATGTTGTTTGAAGTTGATCATAGGTTGGATATTCTTCAGCTATTCCAAGTTTTAAATTAGGGAAATAAACTAGTAATTCATCTTTGAGATCTTCTAATACCCCTGCATTTGTAAGTATTCGATGTTTTTTTGAATCTAAATGTACCCATTCCTCTGGAACTTCAAATTCAGTAATTAGTGTTTCTTTTATTTCTTTCAAATTATCAGACTCGGATTCAATTACCCCTCTGATTAATAACCCTCTATCTATACCTTTTTCAATTATTACATCTGATGGAAGGTGAACAGACTGGGCAATTCGATATAAACGGTTTGATAATTGTACTGTATCTTTTGTGCGTAGTGCACAAAAATGAACTGGAACATTCGAATTTGAATTCGCCCATATCACAATTTCATGCCCTAGTTTAAAGCTTTCTGCTACTGCAGCTTGATTGTGGGGATCACATTTTAACCCATGTGCCAATAAATTACGATAATTAGTTTCACTTACCTCCAACTCATTGAAATTAATAAAATAGAAGTATTTTTTTCCTTCAATAAGCTTTTCAAACTTTTTAATCAACTTTTGATAATATTTAATACCTTTTGTAGGGATTATTGGTACTTCAATCCCAACATCTAATTTTGCTTTTAATGCCAATTCAATACTCCTAAAGTCTTTTTCAATGTTTTTAACATGAAAACGAATTTCTGAAATATAAGGAGCAATAGCAGTTAACTTATATTCATCTAATTCTTTTCCCCTAGTATAGACATGGATATGAAAGGATTTCGACTTTGAACGAAGAAGTTTACAAAAATTAAGGGTCTGATTAAAACTATGTGATTCTAAAGGATCTCCACCAGTCATACTTGCTCCTTTTGCATCCATTATTGTCATTTCTATAATAAGATCATCAATTTCTGTGATTGGCCTTTCATTAGCAAAAGCGAAAGGGGAAGCTTTCCTCTCTAAACTTAAAGGGCAATAAAAACATTTACTAGAACATTCTGTTGAGACAAGAACGACTAATTTTTGCCCAGAGATACATTGTTTACAACCTTTCGATAAAGATCCTGTGTACTTACTCCCCCAAGATGTATTATGAACAGATAGTTTCATCATAAGCCTCTAAAAAAGGAATAAATAAAGAAATAATTATTCTCTATAATATACTTTGAAATGATCACCTTCAGAAACCACACGATAGAATCCAGGTAATTCAGCTTTTCCAAGAACTTTTTTTGCATAAAATTTTATTTTTCGGGAAGAAAGATTATTGACAACAATTGTCTTTCCTTCTTTTTTTGGTTTTAGATTTTCTTTATCTTTAATTGTTTTAATTATTTCATCAATTAAATCAGAATCTGGGATATCAGATAAATCAATTTTCATTTTCATTTCTCCTTCAATTTAAATCAGAGTACATTGGATCAGGAATAATATCATCAAGATAGTTTAATAGAAGCTCATAATTAAAGTTATTCCTTGATTGAATAAGCATTGCTTCTGAAGCTACGTATTTAGAACATTCTCCTGTGCGATTTGATGGGGAGAGCTTTTTAAATGAGCAGGCACGACTAATATCGAGGATTACAGATTCCAGAGGTTTTTCAAGGAGTTCTGTACGGACATGAGATTCCGAAACTAGTCCAAAAGCTAAACCTGTTGAAATTACTGGCTCGCTTTTCATAACATATTTTAGCAAACAATCGACATGACCCAGATATCCTTCTTCCCCTTGTACAATTTTTTCTTCATATAAGTCTTCTAAAGAAAACTTAGCTCCACAATGAGAACAAATTAGTCCAGCTCCACGAATGATTAGATCATAGATAACATATAGGTCGATTTCTAAATCTTCGATGTCCAATTGATCCATTGCTCCAAACTGTACCCTTTAAGGAGTTTTAGCTTCAATTAGTTCTCCCATCTTATCGGTATTTATACTATTTTCTATCCGAATCCTTTACCATAATCATAAGAGAAGATATTTAGGGTATTTCTTTTAATTAAATAATTAGTTAATAAAGAAAATAAATTGAAGAATGGCATTAATTTTTGTTCTCCTTATAATAATCATAAAGGAAGCTGTTCTTTTCACCTAAATTTTAGATAAGAGTCTCAAATTTTCTTACAAAAAGGCTGAATAAAATCATTTTCGATAAAATTCTATTTAATTCAACTTAGTTTATTTTTTAATTAAACCCAACAAAAGGATTTCTTAAATATAACCTAATTTTTGTTTTGTATGCTGTTTTCTATTGTAATTATTGATTATTAAATAATTTTACTAGAAAATAGACGCTCTTTCATTCTCTCTGCTTTTCAAAATAGACTTTTCAGAAACTATAATTTAATCAAAGAGCAAGATTTATCTAAATTATACAAAAATCTTTCAAGTGCTAAAAAGAGAGCTTGATTCGAGAATTTAATCCTTAATCTCAAATAATCTGATATAAAAGACGTTCTAACCTTTTCCAGAGAAGTATAAAGCGTGGTGGAAGTAAAATGGAAGATAAAATAGAAAATTCAAAAATGCTTTTACAACAAATCTCGAATGATCACTCTGTACCTAAAAATATTAGACGTGCAGCTAAAGAAGCCTACATGGCAATCATTGGTAAGAATAGCCAAGATGATGACCCCCCTGAAGTCAGAGCAAACCTTGCTATTTCCATCTTAGATGAAATCAGCCAAGATCCAAACTGTCCTCTTTTCGCACGAACAACTATATGGAATGTTTTATCTCTTCTCGAGACAATCACAACAGATTCTTCGAAGGACTAAATAGTCCCTTAATTTTTCGACTTTCGCATTAGTCATTGCCCCAATAGTTTTAAGTACGAGTTATAGCTCTTCTACTGGGATATTCAGACTTTGGACGATCTCATTTGCCTCTTTAGGAGAAGTTTTAAAGGTATAGAGTCTTTTTTTTGTACGAAGTTTTAATTTTACAGTTTCAGAGTTTTTAACTCTTTTAACGTAACAGATGGAGGCTAAACCAAGTGTAGCCATAAATTCTTCCTTTGTTTTCAATTCCTCAGGCATAAAACAGTCCTCATGAAAAATAATCTCGTTTCATTCTATTTTGGTTTGAATTTTTATGGTTATTTACTTTTAATTTCATCTACATAATACTTAATTTTTTTCAGTTTTCCATTACAATTAGAACAAGAATCAATATTATTTTTTTCTATTTGTCCACAATTTCTACATTTTAAGTACCATTTCACTGTTTTTGTAATTTTTTTACCCGATAAATTATCAATTGCAGTGTTTAGAAGAATAGCTAGATTTTGTAATCTATAATCATTAGTTATTAAAGTTGCTCCAATCCTCCATGATAAAGCTAATATTTCAATGTCTGAAGAAGATAATAAGGTATTTGGATCAATTTTTTCAATTTTTTTTTGTGTTAATATCAAATCCTTATAATCTGGATGAGATATTATAATTTTTTTAGTTTCTTGTAAAACTTTAAAGTTCATTCTTGATTTAAAGTCTTTTAATTCATTTAAAATACTGGGAGTGGTATAGAATTGAGAGTTTTCTAGTTTTTGTAGCAATTGAAAATCATATCCAATAAATACTGTTGCATCTAGAACATATTTTTTTTTGTAATCATTCAAATTAATCCCTTATTTCTGGATGGATATGCTGTCTCCATCTTTTCATGAATTTCTGGGATCGATAAAAGCTTACAGTTTTATCAGATAGAAAAAATTCTAATTCTATTGGAGTGGTGAAATCTTGGGAAACTTGACCATCAATTACGATTTTTATTAGATTTACGCGGGTAGCACAACGTACTGCTATTCTTCGAAAATGTGCAAGAATTACTGGGCGTATTGCTAAATTTATAGGATTTATCCAAGAAAGTTCGATAATACCTAAGGCAGGATCTACTATTGGCCCCCCGCTGGATAGTGCATGCCCAGTGGAACCAAGAGCAGTTGAGATAATTAAACCATCCGCTAAAGTACCAGAGGTAACCATATCATCAATTAAAACTTTAAATTCAATTGGTTTTAAAAGATCTACAGATGTAATAACAATTTCATTAATAGCTGAACCAATACTAACTCCATTTAGAAAAGCTTCCACTCTCTGATGTTTTTCTAATTTAAATTTGTTATTAAAAAATGATTTTAGGTTTTTCTGAATTTCATCAGATTCTATTTCGGTCATAAAGCCTTTTCTCCCTTTATTGATTGATAATATCGGGATATCAGGACGAGACCGAGCTGCACGTAATATAGTTCCATCCCCGCCAATCGTTATGAGACAGTCAACTTTCATTTCTTCAAGAGTAACGCGATGAACTTGTTCTGGTAATTTTGGGGTTGATTTTAAAATAAAATCATATAATTCGGGATTTAAATAATAAGAGATCGATGATGTTCCTTTAGCTGATAAAATTTCATTGAAAATACCAATTGTTTCTTGAAAGAGAACATGGCTGAAAATACCTATTCTGGATACTTTCACCAATTTACACCTAACATATCAGCTGATCTAAACGTCCATTTCACGTACCTGGATGATTTTTATTCTATCCATAACAACCCAGTACTCTATTTCTACTGTTTTTCCTTCTTCAAACAATGCAGTTAATTTAGATTTCAATTCATCTTCAGAGGGAGGTTCTGCTTCAAACATACCATAAGTCTCATTATCCATGACCTGAACGAAACCACTCGGATCAATATTAGTCACCTGCCCTGTTTTTTTTTCAATGATGGGGACATTAATTCGTTTGTCAACAGGTGAAATAAATTGCCTTTTTTGGTTATCAAATAAACCTACCATCATTATTCGCGCTTTTGCTGCCCCATGTTTTCCTGGTTTACTCTTATCGATTGAAATTACCTTACATGGTTCATTTGAATCTGGGTCAATCATATAACGGCCTTCTTTCAGACTACCCACTTTCTTTGGTTCATAAGACATCATTTTGCACCATTTTTCTATTATCCACTGATCAAAAAAGTGATCTGGGTGAATTCTATTTGCAAACTGCTAGAATTTTGTTGTTTTTTATTTTTTGGGAAAAACTATAAGTTTGATAAAGAATTATATCAGAGTTTTAAGCAGTCAATTAAGATATATATTTTTCCTTAATCGAGTATTAAATAGTATGTATTCCTATCAAACTCAAAATAAAACTCTTTTTTACTCATTTTTCTTTCTCATTTAATCTTTTATCTCATTAAAAGAATATCCTACTTTTATTTCTATTTAAAAAACAAAGGCATTCATCAATAAATCGTTATAAATTCGATTTAAAAGAGTAGTAAATGAAAGTACTGATAGAATAAAGATAATAATACGGTGGTATAAAATTGTTTGCACCTAAGGGTTTAGGTTATGATAGAGGGAGTACAATTTTTAGTCCAGATGGAAGATTATTTCAAGTTGAATATGCAATCGAAGCGGTTAAACGTGGTACAACTGCGATCGGAATTAAAACTGCTGAAGGATGTTGCTTGGCTGTTCAAAAGCGATTACATACTTCTCTAGTTGAAAAAGAAATGGTAAAAAAGATTTATGCTGTTGATGACCACATAGCTGCAGCAATTGCTGGTTTAACGGCGGATGCGCGTATATTAATCAATCAAGCGCGTATCCAAGCTCAAATTCACAGAATTACATATAAAGAAGCTATTACAGTTGAAGCGCTTACTCGGCAAATATCAAATGTAAAACAAATTTATACACAGCATGCAGGTGTTCGACCTTTTGGAGTCTCATTATTAATAGCAGGCTGTGATGAAGTATCAGGGCCTCAACTTTATATGACTGAACCAAGCGGTAGTTACTGGGGCTATCGTGCAATAGCAATTGGTTCGGGGGCACCTGCTATCATTGAATTTTTGGAAGGAGAATATCCCGAGACGTTTAAAACCATGGAAGAAGGAAATAAATTAGCTTTAAAAGCTTTAAACCAAGTCTCAGAAGAGCCTTTAGATGGAGATATGATTGAAATTGCAATTATCACAACTGAAAAACGTTCTCTCGAATATCTTGATAGAAAAACAATTGATACTTATATTAAGAACTTATAGGAGACGATTTTATGTTACGGGATACAAGAAGGGTTGATTTAACAGGAAAGTCCGTTATTAGAGCAAAAGTTCAAGGAAATAGATTTGAAATCATCGTTAATCCTGAATTGGCACTGAAATACAAAATGAATCTTTTGGAAGATTCAATTAGTATAAATGAAATATTAGAAACAGATGAGATATTTCAAAACGCCAGCAAAGGGGAGAAAGCACCTGATGAGCTTCTTATTACTTGTTTTGAAACTAAAGACACATTAGATGTGGCAAAAATCATCCTAGAAAAGGGAGAGCTTAATTTAACCGCAGAACAGAGGCAAGAATTCTTTGAAAAGAAGAGAAAACAAATTATAAACATGTTAGTTAAAACCTGTATAAATCCTCAAACTCGGACACCACATCCAGCAACGAGGATCGAAAACGCTATGAAAGAAGCTAAAGTAATGATAAACCCCGCAATATCCGCAGAAAGCCAATTAAAAGATATTATTAAAGAATTACGACGGATTATTCCGATAAGTATGGAAACTGTGAAAATGGCGGTAAAAATACCTCCTGAATTTACAGGTAAGGCTTATGGAGAAGTGAAACGAACTGCTGATATTGAAAAGGATGAATGGCAAAATGATGGCCATTGGATTGCAGTTGTTTCTATCGCAGCGGGATTACAAGGTGAATTTATTGATCATGTCCAATCAATGACAAAAGGACATGCTGAAATAAAAATTTTAGAACGAATTCGTCTTTAATTTAGTGTTGAATATTAATATTCTTTGAATTATGAAGTGAAAAAAATGGAAATATTAGTTAACAGAAATCAATTAGTAATCCCTGGTGATTTACTGGCAAGAGGATCAGGAATTAAACCAGGTGGGGGTGTTTATAGGAAAAAAAAGGGAGACATTCATGAAGTCTATGCACTTATGATCGGTCTTGTAAATATTCGAAAGAATTTTATTGGTGTAGTTCCTTTAGAAGGATGTTATGTACCATTAGAAGGTGATATAGTTATAGGAATGATTACAAGAGTTGGTTTTACTTCATGGACCGTTGATATTAGAGGACCTTATGTAGGTAATCTTAGAGTTAATAATGTTCTGGATAGAGATTTCGATTCTACACGGGATAGCTTGGAAAGGATTTTAAATGTTGGAGACATAATTAAGGCTCAAATTACTAATTTTGATAGAACTAGAGATCCAGTTCTCTCGCTTCATGGACGTGGTCTCAGAAAAATAGATAGTGGGCGGTTAATTGAAGTCGATCCTGTCAAAATTCCTCGAATTATTGGTAAAAAAGGTAGTATGATTCAATTATTAAAAAATATGACCAATTCTCATATTATAGTAGGTCAAAATGGTCGGATAGTTGTAAACGCTGATAATTTTGATATAGAGGATTTAGTTATTCGTGCTATCCGAAAGATCGAGTTTGAAGCTCATACAAGTGGATTAACTGATAGGATTCGTGAATTTTTAGAAGAAGAGAAAGTAAGGATAAAAAATAAAGGTGAATAATATGAATCAAGAAACAAAATCACTTCTCAGAGAAGACGGTAAACGGTTAGATGGTAGGGATTTATATGAATTAAGACCAATTTCAATGAAAACAGGAGTTCTAAAAAGAGCAGATGGAAGTAGTTATTTAAAATGGGGTAATAATAAAATTCTTTGTGCTGTTTATGGTCCACGAGAATTACATCCAAAACATTTAGCTCAACCTGACAAAGCCATAGTTCGAGTGGAATATCGATTAGCAACATTTTCAGTGGATGAGAGGAAAAGCCCTGCTCCTAAACGTCGTGAATATGAACTTAGTAAACTGATTAAAGAATCATTAGATGCCATCCTCTTTCTAGAAAAATTTCCTAATGGTACAATAGATGTTTTTGTTACAGTATTAGATGCAGATGGAGGAACAAGATGCGCAGCAATAACTGCAGCCTCATTAGCTCTGGCAGATGCTGGGATCCCAATGAGAGGATTGGTTACTGGATGTGCAGTAGGGAAGATTGGTGGAAAAATTGTTGTTGATCTATCTGACATTGAAGATAAGGAAGGAGAAGGGGATATGCCTTTTGCTATTATAAGTAATTCTGAAGATATTACATTGCTTCAATGCGATGGACAGCTACATCCTGATGAGGTTAAAGAAGGAATAAGATTAGCTAAGGAAGCTATAAAGAAAATTTATGTGATTCAACGAGAAGCACTCTTGGCTAAATACTCTACAATAGAAGAAGTAATTGAAGAGATTTCAGAAGACGAGGAAGAGTAGGTAGAAAAAAATGCGATCAGAAGAAATTATTGGTAGTTTAGAGCGAAAATATCTTTTAGATTTACTTTCAAAAAGAAATCGAATGGATGGACGTGGATTTTTTGAGTCTAGACCCATAGAAATCATTCCAAATGTTATAAAAAAGGCTGAAGGTTCAGCAATGGTTAAATGGGGAGATACAATTGTATTAGCAGGAGTTAAAACAAGTGTAGGGGCTCCATTTCCAGACACTCCAAATGATGGAGTTATAACAGTGAATGCTGAAATGTCTCCTATTTCATCTCCAACACAAGAAAGTGGTCCCCCTGGTCCCGATGCCATTGAACTTGCAAGAGTGGTCGATCGGGGCATACGTGAGAGCAATGTCATACCAATAAAGGATCCAAAAATCTGTATAATTCCTGGAAAATGGGTTTGGGTTATATTTGTAGATGTTTACATACTTGATGATGGAGGGAATCTATTTGATTCCTCATCTTTAGCAGCTATGGCAGCATTAGCTAATACAAAAATAAATAAGATTGAAATTGATGATGAAAATGGTGAAGTTTCTCTATTGGAAGAAAAAGAGTATTTACCACGAAACGGGACAGTTTCAAGTTTAACCTATGTTAAAATTAATGAGAATATATTATATGACCCAAACTTGCTGGAAGACCGTGGTAAAGAAGCCCGATTCTCATTAGCCATTAAAGACAATGGTATGATTTGTTCGATGCAGAAAGGAGAGTCTGGTGTTTTTTCTGAAAAAGAAATTTCCAAAATAATTGAGCATTCAATACCACAAGCAAAAAAGATACATCAGTTAATTGAAGAGGCATCCAAAAAAGATTTACTTCATGAAATGTTTGAATGATTTCTATAAGTTAATAATTTCAAGGTATCTTTAAAACGATTAGTTGATGATAAAATGGGAAAAACTAAAAAAGTTGGTTCTACAGGCCGATTTGGGACAAGATATGGTGCCACTATAAGAAAAAGAGTTCGAAAAGTTGAAGAAACATTACGCATTGCCCATAAATGTCCATCATGTGAATCCGTTAAGGTTAAAAGAGCCTCAATTGGAATTTGGGAATGTTCTTTTTGTGGTTATCGTTTTACTGGTGGTTCGTGGGCTCCAGAAACACCTGGTGGTAAAATTGCCCAAAGAACGGCAAAAAGACTTTCTGGCCCTGAAGTATGACCATTTAAAGCAAATTGGTACCAATGGACTCAGAGTTATTCCTAAAAAATTGGGTTTTGATTACAACATCAAGAAATCCCCCTCATTTTCTTAGAAGAACTGCGAAAGTTCTCAACTACTCTTTACCTGGTTCTATCCGAAAAAATCGTGGTTCAAATAATTTAAATCAGCTCTTTTCCTATTGCTGGAACAATGGCATTCCACGAATTTATATCATCGAAGGCCAAAAAAAAGAAGATACGGTTCGATTAACAGTTTACAAGCTAAAAGATAAAATCGAACCAACAGCTCTTATGATAACGATGGATAATATCATCAATCTTCAAAGACATAAGGCTGATACAAGGATTAATATTCAAAGAATTAAAATTAGAATGGTTGCTGAATCAAATGAATTTGTGGATTATGTTCTGGATGAATTATACTTTTCCTACTTTTATAAAACTTTTAACCACAATCGACAAAAAACTCTGTATTTAGATTTTAAATTACTTTCTGAAAATGTGATTTCGTGTGTTGCAAGGTTATTAGTCAACGATATGGATAATATTTTGTTTCAATTAACTATATGTAAAACAAATCAGGAATAATCGTCAATGGATAAGCCATACAAAGTCATTTTCACCTTACATTATTCATTAGAGAGTCATGCTCAAATAGTTTTTCAATCTTTAGCTCCTGAGCTTAAAGAAAATCGTTTTGAAAGATCAGTTGTATTAATTGATCTACATCAAAACAAATTGATTGTAAGAATTAAAGCTAAAGATCCAATCGCGGCAAAAGCATCAATGAATTCGTTATTTCGTTGGATAACTGTTTCAAATAGGACTCTTACAACTATCTCAAAAGAAACTTAACTATATGAAAAGCTTGTATAAAAATAGAGGATTTTGAAAAATGGCGTTCAAAGAACTTTCAGCAGCTCAACAGGAGCAATTAATGAAGCTACGGCAACTTGAAGCAACCCTTCAGAACATTAGAATCCAACAAGCAGAGTTTAATCGTACATTACAAGAAAATAATCTTACAAAAAAAGAGCTTGCTAAGTTGGATCCAGAAATGCAAGTATGGAAATCTGTTGGGTCGGTCATGTTTCCTAAAAAAGTTTCCGAAACTTTGAAGGAACTCACTGATCGTATTGAATTAATCGAATTAAATCTAAAAAGGTTATCAAAACAAGAAACTGAAAGTAAAGAAAGACTTGAAGACCTTCAAGCTCGTTTGAGTAGTCAATTAAGTTCAAAAACATCAAACTAATCCGATCTTTACCTCATTTTAATGGGGAATAAGTAATGGATGACGAATTAGATGAAATTATTGATCTGATTTTTACTGCAATTCAAAATTATATTGAAGCTGAATTAAAGAATAATTTGAATGAGGATTCTATTTCAATTGATATAGAACAAAATGATCTAGGTGAAATAGAGGTGGGGATAGAAATTTATGTCGAATCATTTCCTTATAACAAGATAGATCTTCAAAATATTGTTGACCAAGCTATTTTACATGGGATCAATGTTGCTGATCAGAAATGTCCAAATCTTGTTGTAAAAGCTAAGAGTAAATTTTTAAAATAAATAGATGTTGAATAATGTTACCTTCTAGCCATTGTTGTAGTAATTTACCCTTTACAAAAACTAGCCATTCGCAAATGGTATTATGTAAAAATCATTTCATTGAAATGATTGAAAAACGGGTTAGAAAATCTATTACTAAGTACAACATGCTTGAAAAAGAAGATCACATTGGTCTTGGGTTTTCAGGAGGAAAAGATAGTGTTGTCTTGATTCATATTCTCTCTAGCTTTCTTAAGAAGTATCCAGATTCTAAATTAACAGCTATCACCATTGATGAAGGTATTAAAGGATATAGAGACAAATGTTTGAACTTAACACGTAAAATTACGAAGCATTATCAAATTAATCATATAATTTTATCATTTAAAGATTTATACGGTGTTACATTAGATCAAATAATAAATATTAGTCAACAAAAGAATTTTTCATTATCAGCATGTGCGATGTGTGGAATATTACGACGAAGAGCTATTGATCATGCAGGAAAAGGGATTAAAGTATCTAAAATAGCTACTGCACACAATCTAGATGATGAAGCACAATCAATTCTACTGAATATTGTACGAGGCGATTCCAAAAAATTCATTCGATTGTCTCGTAACCCAATTCAGAAACATAGAGAATTAATTCCTCGTATAAGACCTTTCGTGAGGATATCTGAACCTGAAATAGTCTTGTATGCTCATGCTAAATTACTAGAATATCATTCATTTCCTTGTCCATATGCCTATTCTGCAATGCGTAATGACATTAGAGGATTTCTTTCAGAAATGGAAAGAAAAAGATCCCAAACGTTGATTAATATTGTAAATCTACATGATAAAATCCTTGATTTACTTCCTAATACTGATATAATGACAATTCCACCAAATAAATGCAGTAAATGTGGAGAAATTTCAAATAAAATACCTTGTCCAGTTTGTAAACTATTTGATGAGTTAGGGATAGAGAAATCTAGTCTTCACCAATAGTAAGGAATTTTTGATCCTCATCGATCCTTTTAATCACTCTTTGATTTTTTTTAATCGATTGTACTAGAATAAGGCCATCAACTTCAAGTTGCATAAGCGCTTTATTTAATTCCCTCTCAGAAATTTCCCCAATGTCATTTTTAAGTAACCTAATTAAATCATCTTCAAGAAGAACGCCTTCACGTCTTTCTACTATATTCATAATAGAGAAAGCTAGCGGAAATGGTCTCCAATAAGGATATTTGTCGTCTGATATTTTAATCACCGAAGGTACTACTTTATAAGTTCATTTTAATTAGTTATAATGTTTAATGACCGTATTTAAGGTTTATATGTAAAATATACAATTGTTTTATGGATTGATCTATTCTACCCAAATAGTGGGATAGTTTGCTGAGAATCGATTCCAATACGTCTACGGAATTGTGATTCTTGATTTTCATACCACTTCATCATTTCTTGAGTACATGAAGAATGCACTCGGGAAAGTGCAGCCTCAAAATGTCTCCACTCAACGAATTCACGTTCCTCTCGAAGAGCAAGCATTCCTGCTTCTCGACATATTGCTTCTAGGTCAGCACCAACATAAAATTCGGTTTCTTTCGCCAATCTATCAAGATTTACATCTTTAGAAAGAGGCATTTCATTTGTATGGATTTCAAGAATGACTTTTCTACTCTGTTCATCTGGTGGAGAAATGTACACAACACGATCAAACCGACCAGGACGTAATAGAGCAGGATCTATCATATCTGGTCTATTTGTGGCAGCAAGTATTACTACATCTCGAAGTGGTTCGATACCGGCTAATTCAGTTAAAAGCTGACTAATTACACGCTCATTTACACCAGATGAATCGCCTGATCCTCTTCTAGCGGCCACAGCATCAATTTCGTCGAAGAAAATTAATGCTGGAGCGGCGATGCGTGCCTTCCTGAAAACTTCTCGAATAGCTTTTTCACTTTCTCCCACCCACTTTGATAGCAGCTCAGGACCTTTAACGCTCAAAAAATTCACTTTACTTTCAGTAGCAAGCGCTTTAGCTATTAATGTTTTACCAGTTCCCGGAGCCCCAAATAAAAGAACTGCACGAGGTGGATTTATACCTAATTGCTTGAATTTTTCCTTCTTCTTTAGGGGCCACTCCACTATTTCAATTAATTCTTGTTTTATTAAATCCATTCCCCCTATTTCTTCCCATCTAACATTAGGAATTTCTATAAATACTTCTCTGATAGCTGAAGGATGTATTTCTTTCAGAGCAGCTTCAAAGTGTCGATCTTCAACTTTTAAGTTATCAAGAACAGAAGGTGGAATTGTATCCTCACTTAAATTTATTTCTGGTAAAATCTCTCTCAACTTTTTCATTGCTGCTTCTCTTCCTAGAGCTGCCAAATCTGCCCCTACAAATCCATGTGTTATTACTGCAAGTTTTTCAATATCGACCTCTTCTATGCCTGGCATTCTTCTAGTATGGATTTGTAAGATCTCTAATCTTTCATTTTTATCTGGAACTCCAATTTCTATTTCACGATCGAAACGTCCAGGTCTTCGTAATGCAGGATCCACTGCGTTAGGACGATTAGTAGCACCAATAACAATTGTTTCTCCCCGACTCTCTAAACCATCCATTAAAGCTAAAATTTGTGCTACAACTCTTCTTTCAACTTCTCCTGTTACTTCCTCACGTTTAGGAGCGATTGCGTCAATTTCATCAATGAATATAATGCTGGGAGCATTATCTTCAGCTTCTTTAAAGATATCACGTAATCTTTGTTCGCTTTCTCCATAGAATTTAGACATAATTTCAGGCCCTTGAATAGGTATAAAATGAGCTTCTGATTCGTTAGCCACTGCTTTAGCGATTAAAGTTTTACCTGTACCAGGTGGACCATGTAATAAAACTCCTTTTGGTGGATCAATTCCTAATTTTTTAAACAATTCTGGATGTTTTAATGGTAACTCTACCATTTCACGAATTTTTTGAATTGCTTCTGATAACCCACCTATATCCTCATAACTTACTCCAGGCATGCCAGTTTCCATTTCAGAAACAGGTTTTTCTGAAACATTGAGCTTCGTTGTGTCGGTAATTAGAACAATTTCAGTTGGGGTTGTAGCATTTACGATAAAAGGAATTGAACGGCCTAAGATTGGGATTAAAACAGTATCATTTTTAGATACAGGATAACCGAGGAGTTTTCGTTTGACAAAGGCTTCAAATCCATAATCTAAGGAAATTTGGCGTGTCGGAGCAATATTCACAGTCTTAGCTACTTTTATTTGTGCTTTTCGAATACGTACATTTTCTTCCAATGAAACCTTGGCATTTCGTCGAATTATACCATCCATTCTAACAATTCCTGCCCCTTGATCTTCAATATATGCTGGCCAAGCAATTGCACCAGTTTTTTGTCGTCCTCTAATCTCAACAACGTCTCCTGTAGTAATTCCAATCTCTCGCATGTTAATATCATCCATGCGTATTTTTCCCCGACCAACATCTCGTTGCCTGGCTTCAGCTACTTTCAACATTACTTCCTTTGACAAATTTCTCAACCTGCTTGTGGATCTGAAGACATCAAATATACTATAATAGTATAAATTCACTGTTACTTTAAATTTAATTCTAATTTATTTCGTCAATATTTAAGGATTTATGATATGAAACTCAATATTCATCCTTCCCCACTGGATTCCACTCCGAATTGATTTATTTATTAATAATCTATAATCGTTTGACGCTCAATTTCACAGTTATCCACATCATCAAGTTCAAGAAGACGATCCTCAAACAATTGTAGAGTTGCTGTTCCTTCATCTGAATCAGACGTTTTCACATATAGCTTTATGGCAATTAAACCAAAGAAAAGAGGTTCTTCTTCTCTCTTCAATATCTCGATCTCAAGTCCACTACTTAAGTCTTCTTGGGCTCGTTTAACAATTGCTTCTCTATCTACTTCTGGTGAAGTAGGAATAACCTTCAATATTGATAAAACATTTGACATGATTTTTTCCTCTGGTATTCCAAGAATATATCAAAAAATTATAGATATCCTTAGGAGAAAAATTTTAAGGCCCCTCAAATTCACAATTTGGACATTTATATCTGTTACCCAGTTTTCGACAGCGTTCACAACGAACTATTGTGATCATTCCACAATTTGGACAAAGAAATTTAGTTGTACCATGTTCACTGGGCATAACCGCAACTTGACAAGGATTACATCTCTGCATTCGGATGGTTTCACTCATAAAATCGACCTCACAGTCTAAATCCCTCTAAAAAAGAAATCATAATAAAGCCTTCTCAACATTATTGAATTTTCAACCACATATGATAAGTCAGATTTATTCTCTCAGAAGTGAGAAGAAAGGATAATGATTGATATCAAAAATAAAATCATCTGAAATTATAATTATAAAATTTTGGTGCTTAAAAATGAAGAAGATGATCAGATTATAGAATTTCTAATAATTCATTTAAAATGTGACCGAAATGGCAGCTTTTGGACATTTAACCTCTAAGAGATCTGAGGATATATCATCAACTGAAAAAATACAGAAAATATTAGATGAATTAGGAGCGAATATGGGTGTAAAAAAGGCACTCTTAGTAAGTGAAGAAGGTTTTCCTATTATGTCAGCACGTACAGCTCTAATAACAGATGAGATCGAGACTTTAGTGTCTGCCATGGTTGCAGGAATAGTAAGTACATTCTCTGGAGCCTGTATTCAGCTTGATCTTGGGAGTGATATTGAATATATAAATGTTAAAACCCCTTTAGGTTTAGGATTAATGTGTAGTGTTGGGGCAACTATTCTAGTGTTAATCACTAGTAGCGATGTGAGAATCGGGTTGATGCAATACCTTCTTTCAACAAATCGAGAAAAAATGCTAAAAGTACGCGATTTTTAATATTTACACACATTTTATTTCTATGTTTCAAAAACGTAAATTTCTTATTTCTACGAAATTTAAAAAAGTTTAATAATTCCTTAAAAGGTCATTCATTAATAGTCAAGTCATAATACCTCGATCAATAATCTAGACATAATAGGTGATTATGAAATTGACTCTTAAAGAAACTAATTTGATTTTAAGGACAATAAAATGTCCAACAGGTATGGAACCAATTTGTATCCTTGATCCAGATCACCCTTGTTGTGAAGACATACCTAGAGAAACCATTGGTTTTGATAATGGAGAATTAATTCGTCAAGGAAATTCTGCGATTGTTTCACTTAAAATTTCTTTTAATGATCCTGTGGAAGAATTTATTTTTGAAAGAATAAGAAACGAATTGTGGAGAGAACCAGGTTCAAAAGTTAAAGTGATTCGTGCTCCTGAAGAAGGGTATGCTATATCATTTTTTTTAAATACTGAAATGGTTAAGACCAAAGAACAAAGAGAAGCTTTAATAACATATTGGATGAATTTTGAAGTTAATTTGAGACAAGTTCTCACTGATGGTAAAATGGTTATTAATAAATTTGTTCGGAGTCGATCAGATATTTGTCGTTTCTGATATCTCTTTCAAAAATCTGAAAAAAAAAGGGATTATTTCAGATTATAATGAAATGAGGAGGCATCAATGTAAACATTCACATCATTGCTATTTATAATATTATCCTATCTGATACTAAATCAAATAGGATCAGGTGAATTCATGTTGGGAACATTTGAAGCATCAGGGTCATAGTAAATTGTTACTGACCATATCCATTGGGCGCTTAAAAATTCCCCTCTGGTTAAAATGACAAAAAGTATACTAAAAGAATAAAATTCACCATATTTTTGTTGAAAAGGGCAAGCTAGTAACTTAGGACCAGAAAAAAGAAAAAAAAAGAAAATCGGTGTGTTTATTACGAAACAGTTAAAGGCAATACAAGATCCTCTTGGACTTCTCCCTCGACAGAGAATTTAACGGTAATTACCCAATTTCCAGCAGTAAGGGCTTCTGCGAATGTATAATCTTTTATTTGGGCACCTCCTCCAATGACGTTAAAGCCAATGAATGTAAAATTCGCATAGACTCCACCATTCGAAATAGTAATATTTGTGACGGATGCATCCTTTACACCATCATTTCTCAAGGCAATATGAGCTCCAGTTGCAGAGAGAGTGGTTGATTCATCGAACACCAATGAACCACCAGGAGCTGAGATCATTGGTAGCACAACTACAAATAATACAGCTCCAGCTGCAACAGCAAGACCAATTAATAGAATTGCAGCGATGATAGGACTAACTGCTCTTCTTTTACGTATAATTCGTGGCATCTTCAAGGTTTATTTTCCTCCAAACAATTTCTTTATAATTTAAATAACATTATATGCTTTTTTTGTTGTTTATGCATTTGTGAACTAATTATATTGATATGACTATTTAAATAATTTTTTTTCCGAGAGATTACTAAAAGCAGTTTTTCTTTTAATACAGCGAGAACTAACATTCATTGTTTTAAAAAGTGTTTTTACGAAGGATTTCAATTTCCTTTTGTAGTTTAATTAATGTTTGAGGTAGAGTTTCTACCATAACCCGTGTTCCAAGTATTTCCAAGAAATTATAGTCTCCAAAGTAGCGAGGAACTATATGCCAATGGATATGACGAACACTAGCTCCTGAAACATTCCCAATATTTAAGCCAATGTTAAATCCTAAGGGGAAATGAGTTTTTTTTAATAGTTTTATTGAACTTTGAATTAAAATAGTTAAATGACTGGAAAGGGAGGCAGACAACATATCGAATTCTTCAAAGTGATCAAGTGGAACTATAAGGAGATGTCCAGGATTATAAGGATATTTATTTAATAAAATCATCGCTTGGTCATCTCTAAAAACCTCCCAAGCAGTAATGCTTTTGTTCTTATTCGCTATTGCGCATAAGATACATTCATTTGAATCTTTCTTTTTTCTAACATACTCAGCTTTCCAAGGAGCTGCAAGATAGCTTTCAAATGGAGATTTTTTCATTGATTTTTCCTCAATTTATCACTATTCTATTTTAAATATAAAATAGTATTTGATTGTCTCTTGAAATAAATAAGCTGATTGCGGTTTATTGTTTCAGAAAGGTTTTTTTTGAACAACCACAATTAAAGGAATAAACAGGTGTAACTAAATAATGCTCTGGTCAAGACACATTCCATTTAGTATTTTCCTTCTTTTGATTATTTTGATCAGTGGATTTTGTGTTCTAAATTCCAAGACACTACAAATTATGAATTCTAAGGCACAAGAGGATAAAAACGTTAATATAGCCATATTTTTTGGATCAGATCGTGATAAAAAGCTTGGAGAGGAGTTGATTAAAGATTTAGATGGAAAAATTTCATTTTATAACATCTCCTCTGTTCTTACCAATGAATCTTTTGGGTTGGATAATACTAGTATCACAGCTGTTTGGTGGTTGAATGAACTCCTTCTTCCAATAGACTTCTCTATTTTTGGAGATATAGCCCAATGGATAAAGGAAGGAAGAGGTATATTTATTTTGAATCAATTCTTTCAAAAAACGCCACTTCAAGAATTAAGACAAATAGGTATTGAATCATATAGTCCTTTTATTTATCCCTTAAACCAAGATGAAACACAACTTGACCTAAAATTAAACAAAGACGCCCAATCAATGTTAAACATTAGTTTAGAAGAAATAGAATTCAATGGTAGCTGCGGATGGGTACAGCTAAATAATCAAACAACAATACTGGCAGAAATTCCTTTGCCAATAGAAATTCCTCTGAATAATCATCTTACATCTGGAATATGGTTACACGGATCTAAAATTGTCGTAGGAAGTTTTTCTCTAAGATTTGATCAAGCAATAAATAGTATGTATTCCCTTCTCGGAATCCATAATGTAATGGAATATACAATAATCGACATCATCCGACAATCAGCTCTTCTTTCTATTTCAGATATACCTACCGGAGCACATCTTCAATTAACCGGATTTGAATATATATTTAATGTTGCTATATTGTCTATTGGGATAATTTTCGCAATATTTCTATCAATAAAACTAGGAATCCTCTCTAAGCTGAATGAGCTAATTTTTGGTTTATTTACTGGTTTTATTTTCTTTATCGCTCATGTTACCTATTCACCTCAGAGAAGAAGAATCAGTGAGGAAGAATTACTAGATAATGAGCTAAGAGGATCAATTGTCGATTATCTAGAATTAAAAGGAGGGCAAGGAGCTCATCTCAGAGAAATTCAAAGGGAATTAGGCTGTGGAATCTCTACCCTACTTTGGCATTTACAAGCACTGGATGATTTTAATTTTGTAACCCATGAAAAAATTGGAAAATACCATATTTTCTATATTACAGGAGAAAAATCTATTCAAACTTCAGAAATAGCGTTAGCATTGAAAAGTGATGTAGCAAAAGATTTATGTAGATTATTAATTAGAAAAAAGAAGCCTGTTTCTTTGTCGAAGATTTCTCGTGAAATATCTGTCCATCATTCTAGTGTTCAGCATCATATAAAGAAATTATTGGATTTAGAGGTCATTTTATTAATAAAAGAAAAGAAAAGGTCATATTATGGAGTCAATCCTAAACAAATTCGTTGGTTAAAAGATCACTTGGAGATTGCGTAATAATGAAAAGGAGATCAATATTGATTAAGATTTTTTCTGTTGGATTAATTTTTGTAGTTGCTACTACAACTGGAATGCTTAAATCAGAAAACTCATTTCAATTCGCTCAGCTGGATTTTTTCTTTTCTGAGCCTCTTGCAGGAATAAAAGCTGATTATAGTCCTGGACTTTCTCCTGAAGAATCATTAAATATTTTTTTTGACATAATAAATAATCAGTCGATCACAAATGGGAATGATACTGATCTACAGCAGGATAACATTTTCACATTAATGAAGCACTCCAAGTTTGGATTCAATTCATTAGTTTTAGTACTTGAACATATTCGAAGAACACAAACGATTTTCCCTCTTCCAACCATTGAGTGGAACGCCACAGTACCTTTTATAAAACTTCTCCATCAATTTCAACTTGATTCAGGCGAACAGATCGTTATATCTAAGGATATTTTGGGATTTGCTTTGAAATTAAATAGTAGCGATTTTAAGGCAAATGAGTACCAGTTAGGCTATCCTAATATTCCAATTGAATTTTTAGAATTCTTGATCACTGAATTTAGTCAAGGCTTTAGCATAAAACAAGACCAGATTGATACATCTGGGACTATTTTTTCAACAACCTCAAATTGTAGTATCGCTTTGGAAGAGACAATGAACGAAGTGGTCGTAACAATTAATTTTGAGAATATAACTTACCTATTTCAAAATAATAGCATTGATCTTGATGAGATTACTCCTAATAAATTTAATCTATCAAGGAAATTTCTAATTATCCAATTTAAGAATATAGCTTTTACAATTTGTCTTAGAAAATTTAGTCCTAATGAATTAGTAGGCATGGAGACATTTACACAAATATCTATAGGTGATGTATTAAATTTAATAATTAATGAACCATTGCCAACTGAAGGTTCTTGGGACTGGTCTATTGAACATACCATTCAAAAAGACTTTCTAGGTTTGATTCCAATAGAAGAAGTTTTATCTTGGTACTCTGGACCTGATATTCAAAAGAGATTAAGCCTTTTTAGTGAGACTCAATTTTCTTTTCTAACCTCCTATCAAATAGCAATATTGAACGGCACAGAGAGATTAAAGGACAAAATTCTAATTGATAATACTCCTATAACAACATTGGAATTAGCACAAATGAATGTACCAGTCAATGAGGAAATCAAAATTAATTATAATGAAATTCCCTATTTTGTAAAAAAATTTATTGGATTTGATTTTGTAAATAAAGATGAGAATCAGATTGATCAATTAGAAAGTAATTTGATTGCTCTTTCCCAACAGTCTGGTTTTTCTGGAAATAAATTATTTCTTGAAAAGACAATATTAGTTCGAGATCTTATTAGTGAGGGGCTTAAACGATTTATCAATAAACCTGAGATTATACAATTAACTAGTGACCAGCTTTACCAATTATGCGGATTATATTTTACTTATTCCAGGTTTATTCAAGATTCATCTATTAAATCGTGGGATGGAAAGAAATTCTACTTCAATTCGATAGAAGAGGGAATTAGAAAAATTGGTTTACAAATATCAGGAAAAAATGATCAAATTACATCATTTAACATTGTTCATTGGATACTTGTTATATTAATTATGATCCCACTTTCAAAAAGACATAGAATTATCCTATTCAAATAAATAAGCTTTTAAATTAGCAAAAAAACTCCTAAGCTCATTCCAATTGCTTAAGATTATATACCAAAGTAATTAAGAGTGATACAGGATTAGTAATATGTTTTGAATCTTTGAACAGCTGATAAAAAATACAAATCTGCGGATAATTTACCTAGCGGTTAATCTCTTTGATGTTATGCCGAAATTTATTCCATACTAGTTTATATATGAGACATGAGTGATATTTCATAGATTAAGGACTCTGGATAGAAAAAGAATGATTTAAACATAAAAATCTAAATTCCTATTCTTTAAGTCCAAAATTAATGGTGATAAAGTAATGAAAAGGAAAATTCTATTTGGATCGTCAGTAATCCTATTACTGATGATTCTAACCTTTACATCTCCAGCATCTGCTGCAACATTTGCAGGTCATGATTTTACAGAAGAATATTTTGCAGTAGAGGTTGATTTAGCTGTTCCTGATCCTAGTCAACCTGATGTCATCTCTGACCTCTTAAATGCAGCTGCACCTATTGGAGATTCTAATGAAGATTTCGATATCCAATTCTATATGAATTATATGAATAATTCAGGGATCGAAACTGCCTTTTCCGCATTAGAAAAGGTAGAATACGATTTGAAATTTGGTGATCTTTTATCAAGCGATGTCAAAACTGTTCTTGAAATGAACCCCGCTTATGATGAGGCTTTAGAAGCAAGTATTTTTCATATTAATGCTACTGCACCGTTTCAACAATTAGTACAACACTATAAAACACCTTGGGCCGAAGATGTCTTTGTTACAAATAACTTCATGTCATTGATTGCATACTCTTCAAGTCCTGATGACCAAATTATGGATTCTGGAGATGAAATTTTCATGGGATATACTTTTAGTGCTCAAGAATTAATTGATGCAGTAAATACAGTTCTATCAAATAACGGTAAAACTTATCAAATCGGTTATTTTGATTATAATCCTTATTTTGAGAAAACCGCAACAGGCTTTAAATTTGGGATTGACTATTCAAATATGTTCGTTCTATGGCAAAGTCTCGCTATAAAACCAAGAGGGGTTAATATCTTCGGACAGTCTGTTCCAACTGCTGCTGTTCAATCTGAAACAAATGGAATAATCTTTGGACAAGACATTGTTGCAGCAAGTGTTCTTGATTTTCTCAATTTTGAGTATATATTTGAAACTCAAACAATAACTGGTGCAAATGAATATGTTTTAGGAACCGTAACAACCCATTATAACATTGGAGAAACGAATTTATTAGTTGTGAAAGAAACTAGTATTCCAAGCGAAGAATGGAGTTTTAGTCCATTTCTAGCAACCCCTTCCTACACCTTTAATATACCTTCAGTTCTTGTTGGAACTCCTATTCCTATAGCAGGAGTTAATATTCCCTCATCTGTAACCATAAATCTTCCTGAATTAGCATTCTATATTGATGATGATGCAAAGACAAGAATGCGCTTGGCAAACAGTTTTGGCCTTACAGTAGCTACCGCGACAACAACATTTGGTCTTTCAGTTTCTGATCCAACTTATGAAGACAATCTAGATCAAACTACTAGCACAATTGATATTGCAATGGGTGGAAATACCTTTTTCTTCACAGAATTTACTGGAAAAAACACCTACAAACTGCTAGGTCTTCAAAGTCTGTTTGGTATTGACCCAACAGTTGATCGTCCTGTACATATTCTTCCCTTTGATCCAGCTGGTTGGATAGTAACCAATGTTGCACATGCTTACTTTGTGGTTGAATTTGCTTTAGCTTATGGATTTACAAAATTCCTAGCTGAACAATTATCACCTCAGCTATTTACAATGCCATCTAAAGAACTTTATATCAATTGGGTGTTATACTTTACATTCACTGAATTCCCAGAGTGGTACGGTGGTGAGATCTTACACGATCCTTCATACTCAGCTGTTGCAGCACTATCTGTTTCAGGAGCTTCGTCTACTACTGCTCCTCCAGGTAGCGATACAACGGGATTAGGAATACCAGGATTTGAATTAATCTCAGTTCTCCTTGCAATTCCTCCCCTATATGCTTTATACCGTAAAAGACGGCGATAAAGCTTTTCTTCCTTTTTTTTCAATAAAGTCGGGTAGGGATTTCTGAAGTAGTTTTAGCTTGTTAAGTCCTCACAGTCTTAGAGTCTAATGGAAATAGGTGATTTAATTCTTACTTTTTGAAGATGAAATTTATGGATGAAATTCTTGAATAAAAAATAGATCAAAATTTTTTTAATTTGAATTCCTTTAAAATGAATTAATGAAATTATTAATTATCTCAATTAAAAGTTAATTATTCTCATAAAATTAATACGAATAAAGCGAATGATCCATTATGGCAATTATAGATCCCCTCTTAGACCCTTTTAATTTAATTATTTCATTTTTTCTAAGTTTTTCACCTGTTATTATTCTTTTTCTTCCCTATCTATTGACCAGAAGGAAAAATGAGAACTTTATTGCCATTCTTTATAATCGTGCATATATTGGATTTTTTGTGTTTTATCTTGCTTATTTCATTTTTCCCAGTATATTAAACTTCTTAGTACCTAATCCAACTGGTTATCTGAATAAGGAATATTATTCCGTACCAGGAACAAATCAATGGACGACGGTATGGGATTCCGCAGCTGTGGTAAGATTTGGATTAATCTATCTTCCCGTCCCTTTACTTATAAAATATTTGATTGGACACTTCGTTAATTCAATTATTATATATTTAACATATCCTGTGGTAATTTTAGCATTTGTTTTCGGTATTTCACCTTTAATTTCAATGTTAATTTTGCTATACCAGACATGGGGAGAAAAAAGACGTGAAAAAAGGCCTATTTTACGATTAATTAAACAGAATAATGATGAAATTCAAAGCCTTCGGAAAAAAATAGGGAAAAGCCCAGAGAATGAAGTTTCAGAACTTCAAATGCAACTAAATGAGATTGAAAAGGAAAAATCAGAATTAATGATGCAATTACAGGAGATTCAAACTGTAAAAAGCCGATTAAAAGATATTCAATATGAAATGGAAAGCTCACCTTTTCAAGAAGTAATAAAGAGGGTTAAAGAGAAGAATTGGGATAATGAAAAAGAACTATTAAAAATACTCATAGCGATCTTGCCTATTACTTTATTCTTATTAATGACAATATTACAATTATTGGGAGAAGAGGAAAATCCTAGCTTACTTCAAGGAACTTCAATGGGGTGGTTTTTAGAGATATTCTTTGCGTACATTGCTATGATTGTATTTAGTGTGTACCTGATTAAAGCAAGTCGTTTATCACGAAAAGGAAAATTTTTAGGGAATCAGCTATATATTGCAATGGTTCAGAGCTTATCGACTGTTGGAGCTTTTATGTCAGGTCTTGCAGTAATTCTCTTTTTATTAAATTATTTTCAACAAATTTTTGTAATTTCATACTTCGTGGTTTACTTTATTATGGTTTCATTCTTTTTTGTTCTGTTTCTAGATATTTTTGAACCATTTTCAGTATATTTACTCATTAAATTCATAGAAACCTCGAAAAATGTCCGACAAGCCTTCAAAAGAATAAATTTTAAGAATACATTTTACTCTTTATCTACTGGTGTTGTGGTTGGGTTTCTACTAGCAATTGGATTCTTTACTTACCGTGTATTTATTGCTAGTGTTTTTATAAACTGGGAAACAGTTCAATATGAAACATTTTTCTGGTTAACACAAAATTACACCTCATTTCTTCTCGCAGCGATCTTGATTCTATTTATCCGTAGATGGAACTGGAGTATTATTGGAACAGCAATCGTTTCGTATATCTCCTTGATTCTCGTTAGTATTATTATATTTGGCTGGTATACAAATCATTGGTATACACTTCTGGGTTTTAATGTCGCTGATCTTTTTCCAAATTTTAATGGATTTGTTTTGATAGAGCCCTTTACGACAGTTACCTCAATATTTGCAGGAATTATTGAGTCAAAAGATTTATTTTGGTTAACTTCTATATTTAAGGAAGGAATGTTTAATGAGATCCATTTTATCATTCCTGAATTAACCCAGATTCCAGTCGAATGGAAAGGAACTGGAGGAACATTCTTAGGAATATTATCAATTCCTTATAATTTACTCCATCCATTAGCGATTATAATGACTTGGGGTTCAATACTGTTTCTAGCGGGAAGGAAATTTCTGGTTGAAATCCAACGAGGAGATGAAACTGGAAATGAGAAAATTCATTATAAGGCTATATATTCTGAAATTAATTCCTTACCTACCTTAGGAGAACTCATAAAGAAATCTGATATTATTCTTATAGAATTAGTACAACCTATTGATCCAAATTTAGAAACTAAATTGAAAAATGCTCTAATTAAGGTCGATAGAGGAGAAGAGATATTTAATGCGATATCTAAAGGCAAAATTAGGGTAGGAAATATATCAGGACAATATCAAATAGAACTAAAGCATTTTCATCACGTTTTGGATGAATTGGAATTTGAATACGAGATACCATTGAATAAAATATTAAAAATATATTATCGTGAGTTTGCTTATTCATACGAAGAGGTTACTATTGACTCTCTCCATGTAATGATGCTAGACGGACGTGCTGTCTTGTCTCATACATTTGGAGATCAATCTAAGGTTGAACCCGCACTTGTAGCAGGCCTTTTTTCAGCAATCACTTCTTTTGCTAAAGAAGCGGTCCGAAGTGAACAGTTATTAAAAACAATTGACCACGGTGACGTGGTACTTACTATTGAATATCAAAAACATGTTTTTGCAGCCATATTTGCTGATAGCACATCTAGTGAGCTCCGAAGAAAATTAACCGACTTTTTGGGTAATTTTGAAGCACGGTATGCTAAAGTTCTTCCCGCATGGCTTGGAAATTTAGATATATTTGAAGGTGAAGAAAAATTAATCGAATCTCTATTCTCGGTTTGAACTTTATTCTCTGAATTATATCAATCAAATAGTAAGAATCCTTCAGAGTCTCTCTTAGTGATGTACAGAAGCAATTGCAAAAATATAATCCTTATCGGAATGGAAGGCAATTGAACATATAATTAATTCTTCTCCAGATTGAAAGGTAATTTTCTGGCCATTAATGGGATTTTTTTTCATTTCTTGGATAGTAAATCCTTTATTATCCATGATTCTTGCCCATTTTTGTAATTCTGCCAAGGAATAGATGTCTATCCTCAGTGTATTCGCGTTTACTCTATAATTTGATTCAAAAATTAAATCACGTTTCAATATATCCATTTTTACAGCATTTTGTAACGGATTTGGTTGTATAGAAGTAATTATCTGCTCAAACCATTCTGGATCCTCCCTTGAGACTTGATCTATCCTTAATTCAGCTTCATCTTCTTGAGTAAAACCATTTGATAGAATATCTAAATGTGATTCAATTGATTTACTAGACATTTGAGGTAATTTTCGATTCTTATTTGTTAAAATAACTATTCCTTTCATAAACATGCTGGCAATTGCTTCCAAAATTTCACGATAATTATATTCGGAGTTTAAAAGACAGATATTAACTATTTCTTCTAGAAAAACTCCTTCAGTTGTTGCAAGTTGTGATAATTCTTTCAAAATTATGTCACATAAACTAGTATGAATTGATTCCTCTTGGATTCCTTCATTTAATTTAAGAGGTGTAAGAATAGCTAATCCAAGATGTTGATCAAGGAGTTCATTAACAGTCGAAAAATCATCAAGTACTCCCATAAAATTTTCTAGAAAGGAACTAAATTTAGTTTCAAAGGAATAAACAAAATTTTTAAGCCTTTGTTTTAATCGATTTGGATATTTTGGAGATTTTGAAAGGATTAAAGCTGAAACAGAATATTTCCCTTCTACTGAGAAAATCTTAAATGCTTGATCACCAGTACCAAGTTCTTCTGTAAATTCACGAAATTTGGTTCTATCCTTAACCCCTTTTTGAGATTTGAGTTCGCTAAAAAGTCCAGAAATAGCAGTTAAAAATCCTGAAACTAATTGTGGATCAATTTCTAGCATTGTTGTCCCCAATTCATATAAACAAATTCCTGTTTTTTTATGAAGTAAAATGACATGATTCATAGCGAGTAAATTTGAAAGATCTTTAGCATCGAAATTTTCTAAAGGAGCGAGAACATCTTTCATTGTTTCATTTTCATCTTTAGAATCAAATAATTTAGTAGTTTGTGGACTTCTGTCTAATTTTTTGGAAAAATAAGGCAGTGATGTCGGAGGACTATCAACTTGAGGATTAATATGTTTCGTCATTCGTTGTCTTACTTTTATTTTAATTGGTTGTTGAATCTTGGTTTGAGGACTAAAAATAATTGCTTCTCCTCGGTTTAAATGGGGCATTGACGCGATTACGTTATTACTAATACCTTCCATCAGACGGATCTTTGTTAAATCTTTATCTGATTTTATTCTTAGAGCAATTAATGTATTCATATTCGCGATTATGTCATCTGGAAAGTCTGCAGGTCTCTGTGAGATTAAAATAGAATAAATCCCAAATTTTCTTCCTTCACGTGACATTCGAGTAATTATCTCATTTGCCATTGAGAAGCGATGGGCTTCTTCTATAACAAAAATTATTTCTTGATCTTTCTCAATTCTTCCTTGAATTTTTTCTAAAAAAACTTTTGTAAGGATTTCACTTACAAGAATTTGTCGTTTTTTATCATCTACAAATTCATCTAGACGTACTATTGAAATTTGTCCAGGAGAAACTAAACTAGTAATTTCTAGTTCCTTTTCAAATAAATCTAAATTGATAAGAGTTGTTATTTTTGAAATTAAATTATCTCGAGTGCCTGGATGAAGATCTGAGTCTAATATATTATTTTTTAAGTCAATTAAAGATAATGGTTCTTTTACTATATTAATCAATGAATTCTCTTGAGCACTAGTAAGATCTAGCAACCTACGAAGTCTTTCTAAAGAGAATTTTGAGTTTAAACCGATTTCTGATTTACTAAATATTAATACATTATCATAAAAGGCTCTAGAGGAGTAACCATCCTTTTTTATGCTAGATTGATATTCTTTGTTTGGAAAACAAAGCCCCCAATATTCAAAATGAATATCGAATAGGATGACAGCTGCGGACGGAGATTTTAACATTATTTCTTCAAGTAAAACGCCTATACAGTATGATTTTCCTGCGCCCGTACTTGCGACACATAAAACATGCCTTTCAATAAAATTCGCAGGGATTAAAAAAGGTTCAGTTCTACCAAAAGAAGTAACAATATCCCCTAAATAGATGCTTTCTTCTTCTTTAGAAGATAGGATTTTAGAAACTATCCCCTCTTCAGGTAAATTTATGATCGCATCATGAGAAATTGGAAAATTACAGGGTGTTAATGTAAAATTATTGAAATTAATTTCTCCAATTATCTCTGCGTTTCCCTTGATTTCTCCTGATTGAGATTGAACAAGAGTTTCAATACGGCCAAGAAAAAAAAGGGATTTTGAATCTCTTATATCTTCAATAATAATAAAATCTTGTTCTCGAAAGTTCTCTTTATTTGGATCAATTATAAAGAATATTTCTGAAGTTGAAGATTTTGTTAATTTCATATCTGAAGTCAACCATCTGAATAAAAAGACCAGGATAATTCTTTAGAATAATAAAACATTTGGTTAAAAAAGCAATTTAGGACTATAAAAATAAATCCAATTTTGTAATCCCCAAACCATTATAAGTTCGATTCAATCAGATAATCATGCTTTCATCCTTTATTTTATGTTTAAAGGAACTCTTATTTATTTTTTGAAGATTGAAGAAAATTAGATTTCATATTAATTCTATTATTAAAGAAAATCCAAAAAATTAGTGATAATGAAATATTGTTCAAAAGGGTTAAAATAGGATGTTCAAATGATTGTAATAGAGACTGTTCCCCACATTTATCCTCGGAGTGACAAGAAATATGGGAATCTCAACTGATTATGACATGGTTATTGTTGGTGCAGGGCCCGCTGGAATGGCTGCTGCTATCTATGGTTCAAGAATGGGATGGAGAACATTAGTTTTGGATAAAGTGGCTGTAGGTGGGTTGGCGGCCACCACATCTATTATAGAAAATTATCCTGGATTTTCTGAGATATCAGGAATGGAATTTGCGGAAAGACTTCGTAAACAGGCTGAGAAATTTGGTGCAACCATTCGAGAACTCGTTGAAGTAACTGATATTGAATGTAATAAGTTTCCTATAAAGGTTATAACTAGTTCTGGAGAATTTTCTACTAAAGTAGTCATCATCTCCACTGGGACAAATCATCGTCATCTGAACGTTACTGGTGAGAGTGATTTCGAAGGTAAGGGGGTTTCTTTTTGTGCGACTTGTGATGGAGCGCTTTATGAGAATAAAATAGTGGCAGTTATTGGAGGGGGTAATTCAGCAGTTACAGAAGCACTTTATTTGAGCAATGTTGCCCGTAAAGTTTATTTAATTCATCGAAGAGACTCTCTACGGGCCGAAGAATCGTTACAGAAGCAAATCTTAAATACTTCTGAGGTAGAATTTATATGGGATACAATTGTCGAGGAGATCGAGGGTAATGAACTTGATGGAGTAAAACGAGTGAAAACAAAAAATATCAAAACAGGAGAAGAAGATTCAGTCAGGGTTAAAGCAGTGTTTATTGCAATTGGTATAATACCAAACAATGAACTAGCCAAGAAAATAGGAATAAATTTAAATGAAAATGGTTTAATTATAGTAGATAAAAATCAGAGAACAAATATTCCTCGAATATATGCTGCTGGTGATATTACACCAGGACAAGGACAGATTTCAGTTGCTGTGGGAGAAGGTACAACCGCTGCTATCTCCGCTTTTCTTGACATGAAAGGTGGCGATTGGTATGGTCAAGAGACCAAAACTGGTTGACTGATAAGTTGGGAGAATTCCTTTCACATTCAAGTATAGCTTTAGCAAAATATTTATTTCATTTTAATGCTTCTCATATGATATTTACACCTCAATATAATGAAGGTATTCATGGACATTCTTATAATATCTCAATTGAAATCTATGGTGATCCTGATGATTCAGGAATGATTATTGATTTTATCCTTCTTGAAAATATTTTGAAAGAATCCATTACAGAATGGGATCATTATGTACTAATGCCCAAAGATAATCCTAATGTCACAATTATAGAAAATGGTTCAAATTTTGATATCCAATATGGAGATCGCTTTTATTCAATTCCTCAGAGTGATATTATTCTGTTTGAAGGTATAAATATAACAACTGAAAATTTAGCCAAGTTTTTAGCCAAGAAAATTCAATTTATCTTAGAAAAAGTAAAACCTAGTATTAAATTTTCAAAACTTAAGGTAGAGGTATGGGAAACTCCTATTTATTGTGCCTCGTATACCATTCATCACAAACCGAACTAAATTTACTCATATTCATCATAGAAAATCCTGCGATGTCTTCCCCCTGCTCTGTTAAATTAAATCTTTCTCCATTATGATTAACACAGGCTGCTTTTATTAATTCCTTCGCAATCTCGAACTTTATAATTTTTTTTGCTGTATTTTTTTGCATTTGGGAGTTTTTCATGCTATATTCTCCAATAATTTCTCCGAAATCAAAACCAATCAATCCAATTATTGGAACATTGAAGTGTAAAGCAGTAATAATTGCCCTATCACCATCTGTAAATCCCCCAAAATTAAAAAGTCCATCTCCAGGTTGGGATTGTGTTGATCCCCATACCATTGATCTGGATATTGTTTTAGCATTTTTGTTCAAATAGTCAGAAATTTGAACCTTATTGTCACCATGTCCATGGATAATTAAAATAGCTCCTTTTTTCAAAGCCCAAATTAGTGCAGACTGATCGCCATCTAAATCAGAGAAGATAATATTAGGTACTGAACCAAATTCTTTAAAAAGAAGACAAGCTCCATCACAAGCTATGAAGGATATTTTATTTAAAAAATTGAATCTTCTTATGCGTATAAAATCTGTTTTGAGTGAGGGACCTGCTCCTGCAATAATAGTTGGTTTCAAAAATGATTGTTCGATGTAATTTAATATTGTTTGTTTTGTAGAAGGAGATAATTTTGATTTTAGCCATTTTAGAAGCAAATCAGATGAAATATTATCTTCTTTTTTATCTAATTGAAGTTTTAACGCAATTTTCTGATAATAATTCTTCCATTCATCCCAATACATTATTTAACACAGATTTAAATATTAATATGGATTACTACTAATCATCAATTCAGAAGATTTAATATTTATTCCTTGAAAAAAATAGAAAATTAAAAAAACTTCAAAATTTGTTAATTTTTTGATTAAAATCAATTAGAGATTGGTTTATATTTTGTTAGTGAATACATTTGAGTGGTTTGAGACACCATCATTCAGATGATTAATGATTCTTTCTCCAAAACTGAGGTAATAATGGATTTCAAAATAGGATATATATTCAAAATGAAAAACTAAGGGTTTTTCACATCAATCTCATTATTAGTATCAGTTCCTGATTCAAGTATAGTAGATTGACTTTTTAAACTTTGATTTACTTAAAATTCTATATCAAATCGGTTTTTTATTTATAATAAGTAATTTCATCTTTTAATTTTTATTCTTAATCTTTTGCATTCTTTCATAGCATCTATGATTCTATTGATAGGTTTATAGCTATTAAAGTTCTATATTTCGAATGAGAAGAAAATAATTCAATAAAAAAATTTATAGTTTTTCCATTTTTAGACTAGAATTGTTTCCAAGAAAATGCATTAAATATATAACACAGAACGAAATTGTCCTAAATGTGAGTTAATCTCATAGAGAACCATATTGATGGTTCAAAAATGTGAGATTCTGCTGGACGTTAAGACAGGTTCCGTTCCAATTTGTACTGATCTTCGCGAGAGTTCGGGAAGATTGGAAAGCTGAGTATTGCTCGGCCACAGGGCCTGGGTAACACCTGGACTCATCCGAAACCAGAAACAGAATCTCCAAAATTTCTATTTTTTATTTATGATTCCTTCAAGTTTATTTACTAGACTTTAATGTACTTACCAAAGTTTCATAAGAATAAAAAATTAAATAGATTACTGTTACTCTTTCTGCTTTTAGTATCCTATTTTATTATTTTTAAAGGAATTTAATAGAATATTATTCTAGAGAAATTGTCTAATTCAATAAATAAAAAATGCTATTTTAAATGGTGATTAATAGAAATAAATTTTATGTTTTATCAATCTTGATTTTTTCATCACAGAATTATTAAGAATTAAAAAATTAAGGTAAATTCGCTGTATTATGGTTTAAATGACTTTTGGTGAATTCTATTATGGTTTACTCTTCTATTGCTAAGAGTTATTTCGATGAATTTCCATTCCGTCGACGTGATAAACGTAAACCATCTTCTGGATATTTTTTTCTTTCCCATGCACATTCTGATCATACTGTTGGATTAAAATCTATGTCTTCTGATCCCGATCCAATTTTAGTATGTTCACGAGAAACAGCAGCAGCTATTCAGTTCTTGTATAGGTTTCCTAAAGAAAGAATATTGGAAATCAACTCTAACCAATCATTAGATTTTGATGATTTTATAGTACATGCTTTAGATGCCAATCACTGTGTTGGTAGCTTGATGTACGTTATAGAATCAAAAAATGGAACTAAAGAAGTATTTACTGGAGATTTCAGGTTTCACAGTAAAATGAAAGAAGAATTTGATTTGATTCAGGGAGCAGAAACACTTTGGGTAGATTTTACATATGGAAAAGATCCAATCTTTAATTTTCCTACTCGCGAGGAAATGATCTCGGATATAATTACTTTTATCCTATCTAGTGAAAAATATCCTGAAAATACAGTTTGGGTTGCAGCGTATCAAATTGGAAAAGAAAATCTTCTAAAAACCTTAAGTAAAGTCTTTAAAGTAAAATTATGGGCTCCTGATTCTAAATTGAGAATTTATAAAGAGATTGGAGGCGAATGGGATATTTTTACATCTAATGAAACATCAAAATTTCACGTGGAAAGCCGACGTTTTGTAGAGGATCTCCATGGTGTTGAAGACGAGAAAAAACTGAGTATGCTTAGTGCGTTACGTATTTCACCAACTGGTTGGGCTTTAAAATTAAAGGATAAGCATTTAGATGTCCATTTTTTTCCTTATTCCGATCATTGCTCGTTTCCCGAAGTTCATGAATTTATTAAGCTAGTAAATCCAAAAAATATAATAAAAATTTAACTTTTATTTAATAAGATAAAGCTATAGAACTAAGATTAATATAAAAAGCCATATAATACTAAAAGGTTGTTGAGAAAGATAAAACTAAGAGATATTCGTGGAATTGGTCCTTCTGTTGAAGAAAAATTATTAAAATTTTTTAAAAATGAACAAAATGTATTAACAGCTTTACATGAATCTAGGATTGCTGAAATTTCTTCGATTGAGGGTATTGGAGAGCGTTTTGCGTTAAGTTTATGTAGAAATCTCCATTATCAAGAAACAAATGAAAAGTTAGAGACTTTTCTTAAAACTGAGGATGCAATTTTACTCTATAATAGAATAATTGAAATAATTTCTCATTTTGGGAATACTAGTTATGCAAGATCTAAATTATTCTTATTTTATCCATTACCAATTTCTCTGAAAGAGAAAATTCTAGAAAGACAGGGTAGATCTAAAAAGGCATTAGAATTAGTTAAACTAATTGAACAGTCCAATTACACCTTACAAGATTATAATTCTTATTTAAAAGCTATTTCACCTTTGAAAGAGAAAACAAAAACTTTCGATACAGCTTCTAGGCTAATAGCTACAACAGAAAAACATATTTATAATGAAATCCTTTTGAATGAGGTTGGAAAGCACTGTGAAGTCATCTATATTGAAGATATAGAACAAGTCCCTCAAATTATATACGATTATGATGAGATAATCTGGATTGGATCAGATATTCTTTTAGAGGAAAGCTATCCTAATGTTATTAATATTTCAGAATCTAAAAAGAATGATATTGTTCAAATAATACCTGAAAAAATTTTACAATATTTTGGGACAAATAAGAGAACTTTAGTTGCTCTATCCAGGTTAGCAAATTTACTCCAATCGATTTCTCCATCTGTATTACCTAGTTACATAGGTGACCTTGATTTATCCATGCTTATTAAGATGGGTAGTGATTTAAACAACTTAGATGAGTCTGGAGAACCAAATCAGAATATAAATGTAGAGTACTTAAGGTTGTTTAATGCAGAAAAAAATTTTGAGATCAAATTAACAGAAATCCAGATGGAATTAAATGATGAATTGCAAAATAAACTCCAAGGAACAACTGTTGAACTTGGAGGAGAAAAAATATTAGCATTATTAAAAAACATGTCATATACAGATCCAAATTATTCTGAAAATGGAGTAAAATCTGATTTACGTGAATATTTGGATGATGAGCTTCATTTAGCTTTTGAGGAAATTATAACAACAGCTGAGGAAAAGCTAATAATTCAGCTAGATTTAAAATCAGACGAAATAGAATATTTTACAGGGATTTTTCCAAGAGAACTTAGATTTCCAATCGATCGGAATGAGGAAAATTATCAAAAAGCAAGTACTTTTTTAAGACAAAAGAGGGGAATGAAAGCTTTTGAATTAAAGGTAAAAATCGCAAAATCACTTGAAAAATTTACTGAGATATCAAAAAAGGGACTAAATCTGTTTCTTGAATTAGATTATCTTTTAATGATAGGACGATTTACCCAAGAGTATAAATTGGTACTTCCTAAAATGATTGATGACCATGGTACTGGCTTAGTAGTTGAAGAAAGTCGAAATTTGTTCTTATGTCAGCAGGAACTTCGTGGGAAAATAAAAGTAAGCCCTGTTTCATATGCTTTAGGTGAAATAGGTGCCTTATCCAATAAGGTTAAAGGAGAACGGGTAATTCTTCTTTCTGGGGCTAATAGTGGAGGAAAGACTTCTTTATTGGTTTCAATCGGGATTATAATAATATTAGGCCATATGGGTCTTCCTATTCCATGCAGAGAAGGTATCATAGGAGGATTTAATGAGTTCCACTATTATCGAAAGTCTTCAGGTCAGATGGATGCTGGAGCCTTTGAAAGTACTTTGAAGACACTTTCTAATATGATAATGAGCCCCAAATCACGATTAGTACTAGCAGACGAAATGGAAAGCATTTCAGAACCAGGTGCTTCTGCTCGTGTCATTGCAGCAGTTTTAGATTTATTAAATCATTCACCGAACTCTGTAGGAGTCTTTGTGACGCACTTGGCACAAGAAATAGCTAAATATAATAGAGAAGGTTTGAGAATCGATGGAATAGAGGCACAAGGACTTTCTGACGATTTGGAATTATTAGTGAATAGAACTCCAATTTATTATAAGTATGCGAAATCAACTCCAGAATTAATTGTTAGAAGATTAGAAAAGATCTCGAAAGGTGAAGAAAAGGCAATCTATTCTTATATTCTAAAAGCATTTGATTCTTAATGATTTATTTTTTTAGAAGCCATTTTTTGTCTTTTTAAAGTAGTGGGCCGGACCAGATTTGAACTGGCGACCTATTGCGTGTGAGGCAATTGTCATACCGGGCTAGACCACCGGCCCTTGTTTATAAAAGAA
>NZ_CDLCQJ010000018.1:0-4504 GCF_975850365.1 Candidatus Hodarchaeum mangrovi
CGTTCCCGAACAAACTCAAAGGATTATTTTGGGACCTTAATAACGACGAAAGAGGAGGTAAATGAACTAAAGGATTTTCTTTTAGATAAACACAGTATAAATTTAATAGAATTTAATCCCATAAAGCAAGTTTTCTGGAGTGCCTCTCTTAGTGAATATGAAATAAATAAAGGATGGAAAACATTAACAGAGACCGAAGAAATCCTTATCATGAAACGTCTGTCCACCTCTAAACCTCGAAAAAGACGAAAACAGTCCACAGCATTTCTATCAACAATTTTTAACATAAATGCGCAGCTAGACCATTTAAAAACTTTTACAGATTATGTAAAAGTATTTTGTACATATTTTGGCCCCTATGAGTACGATACCTTACCCCTTGAGTCTAGTATTCACAAGGAAGAGCTAGAAATACTCAAAGCATTATATGACGAAAAGATATTGTCAATCTGGTTCATGGTAAATCGGTTACGTATTGATTATTCTCCTGATGAATTTATTTTAATCCTCCCTTTAATGTCTACTCAACAGCTAACTTGGTTATTAGATCTTCTTCCTTATGCACAGATTGGAAGAACTGATCAATCATGTATCATTACAACAGTTTTGAATCCCCAAATGAAAGCTTTGGTAGAACAGTTGATTCAAGACTATCGGGTGAAATGGGAGATATTCAGTGTCCTTCCGGAGCATAGTCCCGTTCCCCCTCAATTTGACTGGTTCAATCCCACAGGAAGGAAATGGAAACCGCCACTTTTAAAGTAAAAAAAGAGGGGATTTTTAATTTCCAGAGGGAAATTTTAGATGTTTTTAAGTTGAACCAACCGGGGGATCTGTAGGAGGCATCATCATTGTTGCTTTCACCATTAAGTTGCTTCGTAGACGGTTTATAAGGTCCCTAAAACAGACACAGAAGTCTTTTTACAGTTACTCCATGTTTCCTTTCTCTCCCATTGAGGAGGGGTATTATAAACACCCAAGAATTCAATCTAGGAAAGAGAATAAAAAAATTCGAAAAAGTTGAATGTAAATAGCAACTAGAATCAAAAGATCTAAAGACACCCCTCATATCCATTGATCATCTTTAAGAGATAATTCAATCCCAGTTACTTTTTAATCTCAATTCAGTTAATTATTCAAAAATAGTTTAGGTGAAAACATGATGAACGAAAGTGGCCTTGATCCTAATATTGTTGGTAAGATTTACGAGGGAAAGATAGTAACTGTTGATCCAGGAAAAACAATAGCCTATGCTAAAGCTACCAATGAGATAAATCCCCAATACTATGAATTGGACGAGAATAAATTAAGGATCCCACCCCTTTTCCCAGTAACTATGTTAATAGATCCAATGATGCAGATTGTTACAGATGAAACACTCAACCTTGACATTCTCCGAATGGTTCATGGTGAACAGGAAATTCTATACCTTCGACCATTAAGACCAAGAGAAAAGATTAAGACAAAGATTAAATTAGATTCTGTCGATGTCAAAGAAACAGGTGATGTTCTCTGGGCAAAAATGACTGGCTATGCCAAAGAAGAGATCATTTTTGAAATGCGAGCCGGATTATTTTTTAAAAAAGCAACAAAGAAAATCGAAACATCTAAACCAATAATTAAAGAGGATTCATTAAAAAAACAAATACTAGTTAGACAAACAATGAAAGTAACTCCTGATCAGTCAGTCCGTTAGGCTGAAGCATCAGGTGATGAAAATCCTATTCATGTTGACAAAGATATTGCTAGGGCTGCAGGATTACCTGATAAGATCCTTCATGGATTGTGCACTTTAGCCTTCGCTACCCAAGCCATTGTAGATAACCTTGCAGCTGGTGATCCAACCAAGGTCAAACGAATAAAAACAAGGTTTTCAAAACCAGTTTTTATGGAGGACATACTTACTACAGAAGGATGGCTCTTGGAGGAAAATGAAACGAATATGATAATTGGATTTGAAACTAAAAATGAAAATGGAGAAGCTGTATTGAAGTTTGGAGTAATAGAACTAGTAAAATAAAAAAATCAAATGAATATTATTCCTTTCCAATCTTTCATAATCAGAGGCTCTTAAAATGCTGAGATAAACCATGAAATTTATAAAATCAAATTACTCAATTAGTTCTGTTTATTCTCATCCTAAGTAATTATTTAAATAATAAAAGGAGACTAAGATATGGGTCCAGGAAAAGAAGCTGTTAAGCAATTAGTTGGATTAGTCAATCAAACCCCTGAGGTACAAGATTTTCTAAAAAACTGGAATAAAATTGCTGCATATGATTTGGAAGGAGAAGATGGAATCTTTCATGTCATCTTTCATCCAGATGGGACAGCAGAATTTCATGAAGGAGCACCTGAAAAACCGTCCTTTACCTTCCAATGTACAACCGAGTTATGGGCACAAATATCATCAGGGGAAAAAGATGGCCAGAAAGAATTCTTTGCTAAAAATCTGAAAATTACAGGCGATGTCATGGCTACTATGAAATTTACTCAAATGCAAGCCAAATTTTCAAGGTAGTCGACAGTAAAACGGATTAAAACAATAATAATAGTTAAATTCGTAATTGTCCTGAGAAAAAAGACCAGATGTGCCATCTCACAACAATTAGGGAATGATTACTTATTCCTTATATTAACTGATGATAGGCCACTTAATTTCCAATAAAGTTGCCCTCATGTGACTAGTGGTAGCTAGTTAAGCCTATTGGTCGAAGTTTTCATGTATCCACTGTTGATCTAGCAATTAAATGTTTAAACAAAATCCTTTCAAATCAGCTCGAGATTGTTCTAAAACAAACTTCGTGTTTTTTTTTAAAAAATTTATAAATAAAAAGACATATTAGATCTATTGTTGAGTAGCTATGAAGTATTCCAATGCTAGCGATCGGAAATTTTTAAAGCTGGTTCTTAAACATTCCAAAGATCATATCAAAGAATATCCTAAAAATGAGCAAAATTATCTAAACGAATTTATTGAAATTCTTAAAAAGGTTGATACTGACCTAGAAGAGTCCAGAAAGGAGCTTCACAAGGAAATACACCGATATATAAACCTTCATATAGATTCAAATGATTATTTAGAGTATTCATTTCTATGGTTCACAGTAGATTATTTTTTAGGAGCATCGCGATACTTAACCCTCCCTTCTTATTATTCTGATACTTTCTATAATTACTTAATTTTCCATTTAAGGAATAAACCTATTGGTTTCTTCAATCTAATACGAAATCAAACCTCCTTAAAATCGGAGATATGGGAAGATTTACAACGAGAATCATTGAAACTTCCAGTTAAATTAAGCGACGAAGAGATAAATCTTCTAAATATCATTTATATGATCTTACCATCTTTGAGATTAGAGGATTTCTCAGGACATCATTTAAGCAAAAAAATAAAGCTTCCTATTCCTTCAATTAAAACTCGGAACATATATCCTATCCTTACCATGCTTGATAGTAATTTAGAATTTCGTTTCTTTCCTGAAGCATTTGGGATAGAGTCTTTTATTTTTCATATAGAACAGTTAAAAGATATCAGTTTCAAAAATCTTCTTGACCTTAAAGATGAGTCAAATACAACTTTATGTCTTAGTAATATCTATTCAGTAGAAAATAATCCCAGAATTATCCATGGTCAACTCTTCATACCCCAAAATGCTGAAAAAAATCTACAGAGCTATTTAACAACACTCAAAAATACCAACTCAATTAAAATTCATGAAATAACTAAAATAACAAATTATCAATTTTCTAATTCCTTGATGCAATATATCCCTAATCACGGATGGAGTGAAGATATTCCTGATTCTGCAAATTTAGCCAGAAAAATGGAAAATTTTAAACAAAAAACAGCCCGTAAAAGAGAAACCAAACCCCCTCCCGTATTTATTTCACCATTATTCTCTAAAAAATGGAATTATCTGGATTCTGACAACCCTAGGGATTTCATAAATCTTTATTGTAATTTACCACGTTCAATTCCAATTGAAAGGACATTAAGGATCAACACAATCATTCCAAAAATAAAAATCCAGAAACTTGAAGAGTTAATTTCACTTAAAGTATTGACACCTCTGTTTACTCCTCGAGCTTTAATTTTTGAAAATTCCGTGGATCTTTATTGGATAACTCTTCCTCAAGTAGAACCCAAGGATTTCTCTCAATTATATGGAGTCTTGAATCTTCTTCCTGAAGCCTTAATCCTCCACACAGCCGAAAAAATGCACATTCGGGCATATCTTAATACTTCCATGGCAACATGGATGCGAACACAAGCAAAATGGCTTATCCACCCACTTCAGAATATTAATGTTCCCTTACAGATCAATAGGAAATGGTTTAAGGATGATGAAGGATGGATTATGCCACAGGTATTAAGATCATAAATTCAAAGGTATTTAGCATAAAAAAAAAGAGGAGAAAGAAAGATTCTTTCAATAAGAATTTAATTAACAAGCACCAGGTGGACTATCTCTTGGAGGCATCATCGTTTTCTTCACCA
>NZ_CDLCQJ010000019.1:0-16379 GCF_975850365.1 Candidatus Hodarchaeum mangrovi
TTGAGGGATAAAATAATAACAGAATAATCCATAAAGAGATTATTTGAGTTAAAAAGTTGATTCAGGTCATCAGAAGTCTTAATATCGAGAAAATCGGCAGTAATATTTAATGTTTGAGCAATAGAGAGAACTAAAGCGTTATCAGCATTATTTTCTGCTATAAAGAGAAAATTCCTATCTTCTAATGTGGTATATCCTTTACTCAGGATTCCAATAGGAGTTTCTGTGAACCAAAGAAAAAAAGAAAGTGTTAAAACTAGAAGTGTGAATAAAATTGATATCCTATGTATTTTCAATTTCTAGACTCCTCTTAGACCTCGAATATTTCGTATGCTAGCTTCCTTTTCTCAAGATTCTTGAATGGATTTCATATAAAAGGAAATTGGATTCACTTTTTTCCTTTACGTTAAACAAATGTTGAACTCGCAAATTTAGCTACAAATAACCGTTTCATGATGAGAAATCAAATTATTCAACCAAATATTAAAGATTTCACCACAACTGGAAAAACACGGTTCTCTACAATTGGTTTTCCGATATCAATAAATGTACCTTCAGATAAGGAGATTTCATCAATAGATAATATTTTATTTTGAACAGTTGTCTCTCTTTTCATCACGTTACCAACTGAATTACCAATATCAGTGTTAAAAACTAAAATAATTGGCTTTTCTTTCTTCAAGATAGTTTGAGGAAGTGCCTTTACAATTCCTTTAGTAAAAATAATTAATTTATCGTAAACTGTACGAACTGGATCATTAAATGCTAATGCAAATAAATCCTCTCCTTCAGACAGATCTAATCGTTGAAGTGCTTTACCTATCTCTTCAGAAATAGCTTCAGTATTAAATATCTCTCTAGAAATATTAGGAACAACAATCGGGATATTCTTTAGTGGTAGAAATTCCTCATTAACTTCTGTTGACATAAAGGTTGTACTTCCACTTACTTGTAAGGTGTACTCACTAGCGCCAATCACTGTAGCGCGTATCTTTTCAGGAGCCTCTATAAATGGAATCTGTCGATTTTCTAATAATTTTTTCATAATATTTCCAAGATAGCTTCCTAAATCTCCAAAATTTTTATCTGTGATGTTATAAATGTATTCTGCAATCCCTCCTGAAAAACTTAGAAGATAATTATTCGTAAAAACCTCATTTGGAAGATTTGAAGTCATCATTAGTTTTTGAGTGAAGTCAGAAAGTTCTTGACCTGTAATTACTTCAATGAGAGATTGAGCCAATTTTAAAGCTATTGATTCTTTCTGGTCCTCTGAGACCAGACTATTTAATGATAAATCAAATCCACATTCTTCAAGAGTCCATATCCCGGCAGGTTCAAGTCGTGTTATTATGTTATTTGAGGAAAATATTAAGAGTCTTCCTCCTACATTAATACATGCAGTATGTGTTATCTTTCCGTTGTCTATAACAGCGATATTAGATGTTCCTCCTCCTATATCAGTGTGAATTATCCTCATTTTATTATTCAATGAAAAATTAATAGCCCCTGACCCATATGCGGATATTACACTTTCAAAATTTGGGCCTGCACTCGCTGCTACAAAATTTCCTGATTCATTTGCTAAAATTTTAATTAATTTCTCTGCATTTTCACGTCGTGCAGACTCACCAGTGATTATTACTGCACCTGTATCAACTTCTGTTGGCTTAATTCCAGCTCTTAGGTATTCTTGCAATAAAAGACCAGATAGTCTGTCTATGTCAATTTCATCTGCCTTAAGTGGTGTAAAGAAGATTTCTCCTTTATAAATTATTTTTCTTTCAGCAACATGATATTTTTCAGTACGGCTCTTTGGATCTTTTTTTAAAGTGAGCTCTGAAAAAACTAAATGAGAAGTACTAGTTCCTACATCGATTCCTACAGAGGAAATTTTTTTAACTTCATTGGGACTCTTCAAGAAAAACCATCCAAATTATTCTATACTTGAGACTCAATTTCCAAAAAATAAACCAAAAGGGATGTTTACATTAGTTAAGACCTTTATTCGCTGAAATGACACTATATCAAACAAGGATATTGAGTTTTATTTTTTACATATAGCGCAGAGAACCTTTTTTGGGGATTCCTTATTATCTTTCCTAGGAGAATAAAGGGATATTAACCTCAAAGAACAAATTGGACATTCCTGCTTAGTTATAGTTACGCGACCTTTTTTAGGGAGAAAAAAAGTCACTTGACATGCTGGATAGTTTGTGCAACCGATAAGACGATAATTACTTACTTTTTTAAGAACTAAGGATCCTTGACAGGAAGGACATGATCCCAGAACATTACTTTGTGAAGAAACAGGTAGATATTTGCCTTTAGCATTCTTCTTTGCTGGAGAAGTCCATCGACATTCTGGGTATCTTGAACATCCAAAGAATATCTTTTTAGTTTTAGGATTAAACCTCTGGATAATATGACCTGTTCTACATACTGGACAGATTTCATTTTTCGGTGTTTCAAACGAAGATGAATGAAAAGAATCATCTTGATTGATAATATCTACAAGTAATTCCTCGAAACCATCAGTTTGTGAGAGCAATAATTCATGTAATTTAAGGTAATAATGTTTAATTTCTTCAAGCATGTTTTGATAGGACGCTTTCTGAGTAGCAACCTCATCCATCTTTGTTTCTACCATACGGGTAAAATGGGGAGTTACTAAATCTGGCCATATATTCTCAAAAAGAGAAATAATTGAATGCCCTAAATTAGTACCTTGGTATGTAGTCCCAGATCGAATAACGTATTTTCTTTCTATCAATTTTAACAAGATTTCTGGACGAGATGATTTTGTACCGATTCGTAATTTCTCAAGCATTTTTATAATTGAACCATCCGACCAATTCGGTGGGGCTTGAGTCTTGAATTTTTTCGATCTAAAATCTCCTACTTGAACAACGTCTCCTTTTTTAAACGAAAAATAGGTTGTTTCAATTGGTTTCTTCCAATATATAGCCTCAGTCCAACCTATTGTTTCGATTTGTTGAAAATCTTGGATAAAAGGTTCCTCTTTTATATTTAATTTTACCTTACCTCGTGATTGAATTAAATCTGGCATAAACATACCAATATAATATCTTGATATCAAGTTCCAAGTCTTTAAATGTTGTAAATCAATTTTTATAGATTCTTTTGGGATTACACCAGTTGGATGAATTGGGTCATGATCTTCCACCCCCATTTTTCTTCCGTTTGTTCGGACCTGGTTTGCTTCTTTGATCGTTTTTATTAAAGGTTGAAAATCAGGATACGAATAAAGCTTTGCTAAAATCTCTTTATGAGGAAATTCTGCTTTGAACTGTCGATTATCAGTTCTTGGATAGGAGAGATACCCCTCTTCATAAAGATTCGCTAAGATCTGCAATCCTCTTTCCGCATTTAGCTTAAGATTTTTAGAAAGAATGGCTAATGCATCAGTTGTATTCAAGGGTTTAGGTGGAGGGATATTTACCTTTTTAGTGTTAAAATCATTAACTATAGCCGTTGTTTCAGAAGAAATTTTCTTTATTATTTTTTTTACTTCATTTAACTCTTCAAAAGGAGAAGAATCATGTTTAATTACTATAATAATAGTTTTTCTTTGATTATCTAGAATATCTGCAAAAAGATTGTATTTTTCAACAGAGACAAACTCGTTTCGTTCACGATCACGATCTACAACTAATTTTAATGTAGGGAGTTGCACTCTTCCTACTGAAAGAACAACTCCCCTCTGTTTGATAATTTTTCTTGCAGAATTAGTTATCTCACGAGTACCTGCAAAACCAACCCATGCATCAATAATCCGTCGTCCTTGAACAGCCAGAGCTAAAGAAGTGTTCCATTTGATCGGATTTTCAAATGAACGAATAATTTCAACCCGTGTAAGAGAAGAATTCCAGATTCGTAAAGTTGATGAAATTAATTCTGGATTTGAGTTGATAGCTATTGTAAAGGCTTCATAAGCAATATTATCTCCTTCCGAATCAGGATCTGTAGCAAGCCATAATTCATCGACTTCTTTAGCCTTTTGACTAATTAAACGTTGAAATAAGGCATTTTTTTTGATTATTAAAGCGTTTGGATTTTGAATTATGTCTAGGGGTTGGCATTTATTCCAACCAAAATCATCTGAAGTATCAATTGATGTTATGTGACCTATAAGAGGAAGAAAAATGAATTGTTTATTTTTCCAATACCCTTTTTTCAGATATAGCCTTGAATTCACTTTTTCGGAAGATATTTGACTAAGTAAAGTCTCTGTAATTGTACGAACTTGTGAAGGTTTTTCACCAATCACCAAGACTTTACGAGTCATTTTTTTTACCACAATAGTCATTTAAATTTAAGAATACAACCATTCAAAAAATCTTGGAAATATTTTTTTAAGGTTTCAAGCTTGAGGCTTCCATTAGTTCTATTGCATTGATGTGAGTAATATGCCTTTTAGAATGATTGACTTGACTCAGAGATTATCTATACATACACCCCCTTGGCCATCCTACATGCCATTACAAGTACAGTATTTTAAACGGATTGCAGGGGCACATATGGGACAGGGAGCAAATGGTCAGATCATAAAAACATCTAACCATGTAGGAACCCATATAGATGGCGAAATTCATTTTTTCGCTGCTGGTCGAACAATTGGTGAGATACCACTCCAAGAATTTTGTGGTTCAGGAGTGATTATTGATATATCTGATAGTATGACAGATTATGACCTATATTCTCCTGAGATGTTGAAGGAAAAAGCAGATATTAGAACGGGAGATATTTTAATAATCAAAACCGGCTATCAACGGTATGCATGGGATCAACCAAAATCTGATGAAGTTCGTTATTTTGTAAAACATCCCGGGCCAAACGCTGATTTTCCTCAATGGGCGATAGATATGAAATTCAAATGGATCGGGGTCGATTGTGGTAGTGCAGATCATCCAATGAATACTATAATTCGTGATTGGCATCCTAAAGCATTTATTGAGGCTGAGAAGAAGCTTTGTAAACAATATGGAGTCAAATCATGGGATGAGATGTTCCCTCCAGAGAAATTTTATCAGATCATGCATATTGAGCTTTTTCCCAAAGGAGTAATTCATGCTGAAAATCTTTGGATTCCTGACGACCCACTCCTTACGAATAAACGAATATGGATTGGTTGTTTTCCTCTTAAAGGAATTGAGCTTGAAAGTTCGATGTGTCGAATCGTTGCGTTTCCTGATGTTCCTATTGAATAAAATAATCTGAATAATTTTTTTTTTATTATTCGTTTTTTTGTAAGAAAATCTTAAGATACTAATTCATAAAATGGTAAATAACTGTAGTTAAGAGGGAATAAATAAAATGGATAAGCAAGAAAGAATTGATTTTTTTGAAAAACAGATTGATTTAGAAAGAAATATTGTAAAACGTGCGGAAGCTGCAGTAAAAGATATGAAAAATCCTCTTGTAAAAGAACTCATTTTAGGTATTGCTATGGATTCTAATAAACATGCTACATTACTCAATGCCCTTATTGCCTTGAATTCAGGAGGTACTCCTTTTATTAAGGAAGAGGTAACAGACCAATTGAAATTAAATCTAGAAGAACACATTAAATTAGAGAAAAAAGCAATTGATACCTATGAAATGCTCTTAGAAAGCTTAGAGGACGACCGAGAAAAGGTTGTGGTTTCTGCAATTTTAGAAGACGAAAAACGTCATCATCAACTACTTATTCGTCTTCATAAAATGATTATTGAAAAAGAAACAGTAACTGAACAAGACTTATGGGATTGGACGTGGAAAGATTCTCTATTCCATGGTTCTCCAGGTGGATAATTAAAAAAATCTACTTCGTCTTTTGAATAAAACTAATCAAGCTACCGTTTCTCTTGAAGCGAATACTGCACCTAGAAATGCTATAATCATATAAATAGTCAAAGCCAGTAATTCAATAGCTATATCTTCTAATCCTAATCCTCTTAACATGAGCGATTTTAGCCCTGATACAGCATAGGTTAAGGGAATTAAATTTGAAAATATTCCTAACCAATCAGGAAGGGTATTTATTGGAACCATAAATCCTGATAATGCGATGCTCGGAATAGCTACTATTACCGCCATCTGTACGGCTTGAAACTCATTTCGTGCTACTCTTGCCAAGAATAATGCTAACATAACACTTCCCATAGCAAAATATAATACAAATCCAAAAACAAGTACTAAATCTCCTCTAACTTCAGCATTAAAGACAAATAAAGAAACGAGTAATACTACAGCAGAAATAAGAATGCCAAAAATCGTCATTCCAATTAGATAACCTAACATTACTTGCCAACGATTGATAGGTGCACTGAAAAAACGAGCTTTAGTTCCTTCTAAATCTTCACGAACAGATAGTAACACTGTTAGAAGAATAATCAAGAAAAGTGATATATAGCCAATTATTCCAGGCAATGTAACATCTAAACCCCTGATTTCTTCATTACCCCAAGCAAAAACTCTTTGGATTGTTGTTAATGAACTTAGTCCTGTTTCTTCTCTAATATCATTAGAAGAATCAGCAAAAGCCTCTGATAAAGCTCCTAAGATACTTCCACCAATTGCTGGTTCAGCTTCGTCATAAAAAATTTCAATAGTAACTGAGATATTAAGTATAGGATTTAGTGAATTACTCAAATTTCGTGGAAGAAAAATAATTCCAGTAACTGTCCTATTTAAAACAAATTCTTTAGCTAATGTATAATCGTTTAATTCATCCACAATTTTTACTCTATCATCATTCTCTAATTTCTCGACAATTCTATCTCCTAAGGATTCAGGAAAAAAAGCACTTTCATCTAAATTAACTATAATTATTGGATTATTGTAAGTTTCCCCTGTAAAAGCATAACCGAAAATAACTGTAATTATTATTGGGACGATTATGATCATACCAATTGTTCTCCGATCGTTTGTTAGTTGGCGGAATATTCGAATCGCTATAGCAAAAGCTATAAACATCAATTATTCCCTCCTTTTTTGAAGTGTATAAATAACTCTTCTAAGGTTTCTACAGAATTTTCATTCATAAGTGCTTTTGGATTACCAACAGCAAGCATCTTTCCTTCCATCATTAATCCTACACGGTCAGTTCGAACAGCTTCGTCAGTAATATGAGTCGAGATCAGTATTGTCTTTCCTTTACTTTTAAGTTCTTTAAAATAATCCCAAAATTCTTGACGAAGAATTGGGTCAACTCCAACTGTAGGTTCATCAAGAATTAACAAATCGGGTTCGGTTAATAGAGAAATTCCTAAAGAAACACGTCGTTTTTGACCTCCAGAAAGAGTTCTACATAATTTATCTTTTTTATCAGCTAAGACTAGCAGATGAAATAATTCATCTAATTTCTGCTTAATTTTATTATCTTTTAAACCAAAAATTCTACCATAAAAAAGAGCGTTTTGTAAAGGTGTTAAATCTAAATAAATTGCTAATTCCTGAGGCATAAATCCAATTTTATGGCGTGCAGGAATTTTCATTTTAGGGATATCATAACCTAAAATATTAATCTTACCTGTTTTGAGTTTATAGATACCCATTAAGCAATGGATTAATGTTGTTTTCCCCGCACCATTGGGACCTAACAATCCAAAGATTTCTCCTTCTGGGATTGTCAAAGAAACATCATTAACAGCTAATAGTTTTCCAAAATTCTTTGTTAAATTGGTTATTGTTATTGCTGTATGATGAGATACCTTTTCAGTAGAAACACTCATGGAATTTCACCATAAATCTCCTATCTCTTTTCTTTAAAAATAGTTATCTCTATTACTCTTCTAACACGATACAAAGGCTATCAATTATCTATGTATCCTTTTTCCAATCTTTTTGTTTCCTAGATTAGATGATTTGCCCAAAACTCACAAATTTTTAGATACAATTAGATGAAAGTCGTGTGGAGAATTATTTCTCCTTTTTAGTTTCTTTCTTACGAATATTCACTTTTTTCTTCTGTTTAGTAACAAGATCGGCCATAAATGCCTGTGAAGTATAAGCACTTTCTATTTCTGCTGTTTTTATTGTCTCTAAATTTAAATCTGATACTTCAGCTGGTGAAAATCCCTTTTCCATTGCATAGGTACTACCCGATGCCTGATGTCTCACAGTTCTAGTTTCTGTTCGCTGTAGATAAAAATGGGAGGTCATATGAATAATTTCTCCTTCGCCATATTTAAATGATACAATGACAGGAGACTCTCCGTATTTTTCTTTCATTTCTCGTGAATTCACGAGGATTTTTACTTTCTCATGATTGATAATTCTGATAGGATAGCTTGATCCTTCTAGCCACCATTGTGGATCATCTGTTGCATCAATTACTGAGTGGATAAATGAATTTTCTCCTCCATCTAGGATTTCAACTCGTACAACGTCATCAGGGGTAGCTCTGTTGTTAAATTCAACAAAACCGGGAAAAACTCTCTCCAGAACATGTTTTAAAGCCCAATCAGTTGTTATCAACATCCCTCCACGCAAAACAAATGATTGCAAAATTTCTATTCCAGAATCTGAAAAGCCGTCACCTGGGCAATTGATGAAGATTAGTTCATCCCCTGAGAATTCAAGCTGATCTAGCTGTCTTGGTGAGATAAGACTATGTGGAATATTTGCTAAATTAAAATTAACTTGTGCATGGTCATAAATTCCTTCAACAACAATGATATCAGACTCTTTAATCCCATCTAGTATTTTTAAATCCTCGGGTCTTTCTTTAGCAAGTCTTCTTCGAAGTAATTGTGAGGATGCTTCATACGCTCTTTTCATTTGTTGATCCCCTTTAATATTTTCTTTTTTATCCATGATGAACACTTCTCGCAATATTTTTATTGTTCAAAATTTAGAACTGCATCTCGTTTCCATTGATATATACTTTTTCAACCCGACTATAAAATTCAAATGGGTCTCCACTCCAGATGACAATATCAGCATCTTTGCCTACTTCTAAAGAGCCTACACGGTCGTCTATCTTTAAAATTTCTGCGGGATTGATTGTAATACATTTAAATGCGTCCTCACGGCTCATTCCTTCCTTTATTACAAACATTGGAAGTAGAGGGAAGAAGTTCATTGGTGTAAGACTATCGGTTTGAAGAGCGACTTTTACTCCTGCTTTATTCAGAATTACTGGTGTTTTAAATGATCTATTTGTAGTTTCTTGTTTGCTTACCCAAAAAAGTGTAGGTCCATATACAACGGGGATATTTTTAGATGCGATATATGATGCAATCTCTGCAGAATCTGTACCATGTATTAATACTAGATCTAATCCAAATTCTTCTGTAATACGAATGATAGTTGCTATATCGTCGGATCTATGACAATGAGCATGAATAGGGATCTCTTTTTTCATTACTTTAGCAACAATTTCCATTTTTAAGTCTGTTTTTGGGGGTGCAGGAGGTAAGGTCTCTTTTTTTTCAGCTATTGCCTTCCGTTCATAATATGATTCTTGTTCCTGAATGTAATTTTGCGCTTCTGTGAATGTCGTCCGTAATAATGCAGCGACCCCCATTCGTGTTGCAGGCATTCTTTTATTTTCCCTTCCATGAACGCGTTTAGGGTTTTCTCCTAATGCTACTTTTAAACCTGAGGGAGATTTTACTATCATTTCATCAATAACTTTTCCTGTGGGTTTAATAATAAATGCTTGTCCTGAAATTACATTACCCGATCCAGGCCCTGTATTAAGACAAGTTACTCCACCTTTTAATACATCAGAGCGAATACTTGGCTCATTCGGATTAAATGAATCAAGTCCTCTCATTTGTGGTGTGACAGGATCCGTCATCTCATTTCCATCCTCTCCAGCCCACCCTATGCTTCCATCAAATAATCCTTGATGGGTATGTGCATCAACAAAACCAGGTACAATAAATTTCCCATTAACATCTATTACTTCAGCCTTCTCTGGGACTTGAATCTCTTCCCCTCTTCCTACAGCTATTATTTTTCCATCATTAAACAATACTGTACCTTTCTCAATCTTTCCTTGTTTCGGACATAATATTGTTCCATTTACTATTGCTTTCATAAAATTCACCGTCAAATTAAGATTGAAAATCTCTATTTTTTCCAATACCATTATAAAGAAATCCGTGCTGTTTTACATCCTTTGCATCATAAACATTCCGTCCATCAATTAGGATATGTGTGTTCATAATGTTTTTTAATTTTGAGAAATTTAATTTGTAATATTCCGCATGTTTGGTGACAATAATTGCACAGTCGGATTTTTCTAACGCTTTTTCAAGGTTATTTTCTACAGGCCAATCCTTAAATAATTCAGGATTTACATATGGATCATGTGCGATAACTTTAGCTCCTAGTGAGTTTAAATATCGAATTAACGGTAGAGCAGGCGTATTTCGAGTATCATCTGAATTTTCAAGATATGCAACTCCAAGGACTGTAATTTTTACCTTACTTAATAATTTGAATCCCTTTGCTTCCAAAGCAGATACTGCAAGCCCTGCAAGATGAATAGGCATGTAATTGTTAATCTTTCGGCCTAAACTAATGAATTCAGGCTCAATGAATTCCCTACCATAAGTTTGTACTCCGTACCGTAAAAGCCATGGGTCTTTTGGCAAACAATGACCTCCTACACCAGCCCCTGGATAATGCATAAAACGATCATGTCGTTTATTTATCAATTCGATAATTTCATAGATATTAACCTTCAAACTTTCACAAACAAGTGCCATTTCATTCGCAAATGCTATATTTATGTCTCGATAGGAGTTTTCTATTGTCTTCGCTAACTCAGCAGCAAGACAGCTTGTAATCGATATATCTTTGGTTACAACTTTTTGATATAACCAAACTGCTTTTTCAGTACATTTTGGAGTGAATCCACCAACAACTCTAGGCATATTAACAATAAAGTCTAAGAGTTTTCCTGGCATTACTCGTTCATAGCTAAACGCAAGATGAAAATCATCTCCTGCAGTCATCCGTGAACATTCTTCAATTATTGGTTTTACAACATTTTCAGTTGTACCTGGTGCTACTGTAGATTCTATAATTACAGTACTTCCTTTCTTTAGATATTTTCCAATTTGAGCTGAAACTGTGCGTAAAGATTCATATTGGGGGATATGTGAGCTATCGGTGGGTGTTTGAACATCTATCAAAATGTAATCAGCATATTTTGTTACTGATGGATCATCAGTAACACTAAAGCTCTTCTTTTTTACTACTCGAGCTATTAGTTCATCTAATCCTGGTTCTTTTCCTTTAAAAGGAGATTTTCCTTGATTTAATATATCAATTTTCCAACTAGAGCGTTCGGATCGTCTTTGTATCCCAGTCACTTGAAACTCATCGATATCAGCTAAGAGTGCGGCAATTGGAATACCTACATATCCCATACCAAATACTACAACTTTTGTAACCATATCTCGACACCAAAAAATAATAATAAAGGATTAACCCTGTTTATTAACAAGTTCTTGAAATTCATTTAGTAATTTTTTAAGATAATCGAATCCAGCTTGCCAGAATTCTGGAGTAGTGATGTCCAATCCAACTGAGGATGCTAGATTTACAGGAAATTGAGATCCACCAGCACTTAAGATTTCCTTATACTTCGGAATGAAGGATTTTCCTTGTTCTAAATATTTTTGGTATAATCCTAAGACAAAGAGCATTCCAAATGAATAAGCATAACAATAAAAACGGGTTAGAATGAAGTGTGGGATGGTTGACCAATTCCACGTTTGCTCTGGTAAGAAATTAACTGCGTCTCCATAAGCTTCTGAGACGAAATTATCCCATAATTCCCCCATTTCTTGTGCTGATAAATTACGTCGGGCACCCAGTTCATGACACTCTTTTTCCCAGAAAACATACATTGTTTGACGGCTAATAGTGACAATAGCATCTTCTAGTTGGCTAGCAATTAATTTAAGTTTAGCCTCATCATCCTTCATTGTTTTTAGTAGTTTTTTTATCAGAATTTGTTCCCCAAAGACCGAAGCAGTTTCTGCTACAACAAGAGGTGGATGATAATTCAGAATTGTTTGGTTTCTTCCAGCAATCAAATCATGGATTCCGTGTCCCATTTCATGTGCTAGGGTGCTAACGCTATCTGGAGTCCCATTAAACGACATATGAATGACAGGGTCAATGTTAGGGGTAGTTGCTGAGCAGAAAGCACCAGTCATTTTAGTTTTTCTAACTTCTGAATCTATTAAATTTCTATCAAATAACCCTTTAGCTAATTCACCAATATCATTATCGAATTCTAGGTAGGCTTCAAGAACTATACTTCTTGCTTCTTCCCAAGAGTACTTAAAATCTTTTCCAATAGGTGCGTAAAGATCACTTCCCCTTATTTTTTTTCCTTGTCCTAAAAGTTTAGCTTTAGCCTTGTAATAATCCTGAACTAAATCATAGTTCTTTCTGATCACTTCCATCATTGTAGTGACTATTGCTTCCTCAGTTTGATTGCGAACATGAGCAATGGTCATTGTATCAGGATAATTTCTGAGTTCAATGTTTTGTCCATGATCTTTCCAAATATTATTAAAACAATGAGTAATAGGAATAGAATTATCTGCATATTTTTGATAATATTTCTTAAAAACCTCTTCACGTACACTGGAATTAGGATCTCTAAAAAGTGGAAGCATTTCTCCAGGAGAAAGAATCTTTTTCTCTCCCTTGATTTTTATTTCGAACTGAAAAGCAGCTGTATATTCATCATATAAATTGTTCCAAGCATTCGCACCAACTAGGTTTTTCATATTCAAAATTTTTTCCTCTGGTTCAGAAAGTAAATAAGGTTTGTTTAATCGTGAAACTTCTATATAATGATGGTAATTACCTAGGTCTGGGCTTGATAGATAGCCCGATGCTACATCCTCGGGCATTTTTGATATTTCTAAATAAGCCCATATTAGTTTATTTGAAATATCAGTTATCCTTTGTTGTATCTTCCCATAAAGAGTTTTGTGGTGTTCATTTGTAGTTTCTTGTGCGAAAAGTAAATAACCATATGAACCAGCTCTGGTAGTTAATTCTCGAATGTTTTCAACCTGCTTAAAGACCTTTTTGAGTTTTTTTGAACTCAAATCACCTGATACAATTTTTTCACGATATATAGCTAGTTCATCAGCTAATTGTTCCGCTTTTTCTAAATCTTTATCAATTTGAGGGTCATTATATCCTTGATAAAGAAATGATAAATCCCATTTAGTAGTCAATTATGAAAATCTCCTATAGATTATTTGTTAATGATTGGATATAGGTAATCCAAAACATTGAAGTGCTATATCTATTCTTTATGGTTTGAGATTTGAAATTACTTGGGCTTATGTAAATTCGATGGGAATAATTTTTTTTAACAAAAGATGTATTAGCAGTATAAATTGAAAAATAAAGAAAAAAATAGACCTAGAATCATATAAGGAATTTTCATCTTAAGATTTTTTCTGATATTAGAGTAAATTACTTTTCATTGAGATCAAGAAAATTCCTGATATTCAAAACATTTCTACGTTGTAATTAAAATATCGTGCCTAGTTCTTAAATACAAGAAGTTGTTAAAAGAGATCATAATTTTTGAATGAGAATAGTTAATCTGGTTGGTTTAGATTCATGAAAACTCAATTGTTAAAGGATGAAATACTAGAAGCTATGTCTTTAAAGAGACAATATGGTGTTTTTAATACAAACATGATGTTTCTTCTAGATGACAAGGATAAAAAGCTTGTTGAAGAATTTCAAGGACTCTGTCTTGAAAAAGAAGAACAAATCAATGGTATCCATGGCCATAATAATGAAGATCATTATAATTGGTTTGAATGGGCTGGAAAACATGGATTAATTAATCGTACAAACAATTATCCTCATCGTGATGATTTAGAGATTGGAATGAAAGCAGAAATACTCCGTCAGTGGACTATGGATATTTTCGATCCCCAGTTCTCCCTATCTCTTGGTGCCTCCGTTTTATGTATTAATCCTATTGCTCATCATCATGAAGGACGAGAAACTTTACTTAAAGATTTGCGGGATCTTCTAGATGGCAAGAAAATTGGATGTATTTGTATTACAGAACCAGAACGAGGTTCTGATGCGGTGAATATGTTAGTCAAAGCTGAGAAAGCAGATGATGGTGGATTAATTCTGAATGGAATAAAATGTTACAATACGAACTCTCCTGTAGCTGATATCGCAGCAGTATATGCAGTTTATAATACTGATGATCCTCGGGGTACAATGATTCAAGGGATTTCTCATGCTGACTGGAATAAAGGTTTTAAGGCTGAACGTATTGGTATTCCATCAGTACCAAAAGTTAAAATCGGTAAAACTATTTTTGAAGATGCTCATATTCCTCCTGATTACATTACGGGAGATGATGGTAAGGGTTATGAAATATTGTTTGAAGGGCTAGTTCCTGAGCGAATTGGAATCGCAGCACTAAATGTCGGACAAATGTGGGGTGCTTTTTCTCTAGCTGCTTTATATTCAACCGTACGTCAGCAATTTGGTGAAAAAATTCTCAGACATCAGGCAGTAGGCATGAGCGTTTTAGCTAAGTATCATGGACGATTAACTGATATAACTATGGCTTTATTGAGATTAGCAGAGACTTATGATACTAAAAAGGAAGAATTAGCTGGAATTCCAGCGACAATGAACCCTCTCGTTGCTATGGCTTCCCAAATGAAAGAATATAGCTCCTTATTATATCATGAACTCGCTTATGAATGTATGCATGCAATGGGTGGCACTGGAGTTACTGATCAAACCAAAATGCCTCATTATCAAGGAGTTTCTGAGATTGCCGAAGTTGTTGGTGGTACAAGAAATGTTCAACTACTGATTGGCAGTAGAACCATCAACACTATGATCAAAATGATATAAGCTCCATTTTTTCTTTTTTTTTCTGTTATTTTAGACTCATGCTTTTGCGGATAAACTGTTTAGTTTTGTTTATTATTAATAGTAGCGAATTTTTTTCATGGGAAGTATATTTTTCTTTCTCCATCTTGTATAGGTTCCAGATCATGACGATAGTTTCAGTCAAAATATATAGTTCACAAAAGGAGGAAGTTCTTAGTACCGTAACCCTTCCTAATGAGGATATTTCAAATCTTTCTAGTATTCTTAAGCAGGCTCCGCTGTCTTTAATTATTGATTCGAATATTCATGATATTCAGGGTCTTCTCCTCAATCAATATCTCTTTGTTCATACAAAAACTTCTTCAAAGTTTACCATTGTTGCAATTGCTACATTAAATACTTCTTTTTTTGAAATTGAAACCTTTTTAACACTTCTCAAACAAGAACTTTCCTCCTTTAATCCCAAATCTTTGCTAGAAGATAATGAGGCATTTCAAATTGTTTGTGAGCAAATCATTCAACGAATGGAATCTCAAAATGAGATCTCCATTGCTCTTCTTGGACTAGACAAGGCTGGGAAAACGACATTTCTAAATATTCTTAAGGATCAACAATCCTTAACTGGATTTAAAGAGTATTTACCAACTAAATCATTAAATATTGACACTATTCACTTGAAAAATATCCCTTATCGAATAAAATTATTTGATTTAGGAATGGCTTTTCAATCGCACTGGTGGATGTTTGCAGGTGAGTGTGAGGGGTTTATCTTTTTTATTGATGCTGCAGACATTAGTCGTCGGAATGAAGCGATGGAACTTTTCAATGAAATACGCAATTTCTGGGATTGTCCTTATGTTATTGCTGCAAACAAAGTAGATATTTGTAAAATTCATAACATAAGAAAATATCTTGCAAGAAAATTAAAGGTTTCAATTCGTAAAGTCTACGAAACCAACACTTCAACAGGTGAAGGAGTAGAATCCCTGTTGGAAGGCTTAATTACTACTGAAATCAACAACAAAAGTATATCAATATCATTAGTAACACCAAATCATAAAAAAAGATAATCAATTTTAAAGAAGCATTGAAATAAGAAATTCAAGAGTTCTTGAAGCACCTTGAAATAAACTTGATTAAATAATTTAGTTCGCTAGAATTGAATAATTTGCAGTTATTTTGAATTTCATCCCTCTATTTTATTAAATTAATAGAATTCTCTGTGATTTATCACAAATTCATAAAATCATGGAATAAAATCTACAAGAGAAAAAATCATTGTAATTAAGTGAACTTGAAAAAGTTCAAAGTTGTTAAAGAAATAAATAAGTTACAATTTTTTTACTGGTGGTTAAATTAAAAAATTAATTAACTGGGATTATAATAGGGGAAAAAAAATAATTTAGTTCTATAATTCCTTTAACGATTTCACCTTAAAGAGATATCCTATGTTAATTCCTGTTATTATATTCCCTTTAATAGAGAGAAAATTCTTTAAAATAAAA